>NZ_JAILZZ010000005.1:0-113041 GCF_023512215.1 Kyrpidia sp.
ACCATCACCTCGCCCTTTCGCACTTTCACGTTCGCCGGCACCCTCAGCTCAAGCTGCGACACTCTTCCCTTGGCAGGCAGGCTCCCCACCCGGCCGTCCTCGACCAGCGAGACCTTGACCTTCCACGACACCGTCTCTGGCCGTCCTTTCGGGTTTGGCCGGGCGTCCCAGCCATCGTGAACTTACGGTCGGACGAGATACTTCGCGAGGTCCCACAGAAACGCCACAACCGTCTTTCCCGCCGGATCGAGCTTGCTCAACTGGTACCCGATCAGACCGGCTGCGCAAACCCCGAGAAACCAGTCAGGAAGGGGAATCCACCGGGACAGGATCTGTCCAAGAATGACCCACGACGGCAACCACAGCACGCCCGTCAGGATCACGGTGTCCGCCGTAATCTGAACGCCCCTGGGCAACCGAACCCGGTACCGCCCCTACCCGATGCTGGACAGGGACGGCCGAATCCGGTAAAGATTCCGATATGTGCGGTACGCCATTACTGCATCGTCCCCGCGCCGCCGCCACCGCCGCCGCCGATCTTGCCGCCGGCCGCGGTCACGATGGACTTGAAGATATTGAGAATGCCGTTCGGGTCGGCGACGAACCAGAAGGCAACACCGAAGAGCAGGATCGTGGCGACGAGTTGGCCGTACTCGTGCCTGTGGAGCATCCGGAGCATCCGGCTGCCCATCATGACAAAAAGGATCGCGAGAAGATGCTCAGCAAGAGATGGACTAAATTGTCGATCGGTGTACTAGCGACTCACCTGTAGCGCTACAGTTGTTGCGCACGATCAGCGGGGAAAAAAAGAGTTACCCCCATTCCCGCTTAGCCGAAATTTAGTATAATAGTGCAAAACCCTAGACAGCTCTGACGTGACTCCAAAAAAGTGGGGTGTAACCGTTGTATCACGCACACCGCACGGTGTTGTCCCCCGAGGAACTCAGAAAGCAGCGCCGACGGTTGGAGGAAAGTTGGGACCACTTTTTACGCGATCCCCGGGCAGCCGGAAGCTCTTCCATTCGTTCCGTCGTTTTGGAGTCCTGGAGCCGATGTGTGCAGTCCGGGGTTGATCCGCGCCGCAAAGCGACGGATATTTCCCTGAAAGAAGACCAAATCAAAGATATTCTTCAATATTCTCAGTTATATGAACTATCTTTCCCGGTTTTGCAGGATTTATCTTTGCAGGTGAAGGAGACGGGCTATCTGGTCACCCTCTGCGATCCAAAGGGGCACATCCTGTTCCTGGACGGGGACCACCAAGTACTCAAGAAAGCGGAACGGATGAACTTCGTGGTGGGAGCCGACTGGAGCGAGCAATCCATCGGGACCAACGCCATCGGCACCTGTTTGGAAGTGGGCCAGCCGGTTCAGATTTTCGCCGCCGAACATTTTTGTGTGGGGGTGCAGGATTGGACCTGTTCTTCGGCGCCGATTCGGGATCCCATCTCCCGAGAGATCATCGGGGTGGTGGATGTCACCGGTTTGTGGCGGGACATTCAGCCCCACACCTTGAGCATGGTCACTATGGCTTGCGGGACCATTCAATCTCGGATGAACCAACAGATTGCAGGAGCACGGTTCGAACTTTCTGAACGGTATCAACGGGCGCACCGGCGATACCCGGGAAACGGAGTGATGGCTCTGGACGCCGCCTTCCATCCAGTGGCCGTCAATGAAGAGGCCAGGCAGATTTTGCGGCGGCATTCCGGTCGGGAAGTGGAGCAGTGGTGGGACAATGAACGAATCCACGCCGCACTGTTCGCAGCTCGCAGCCCCTCCGGAGACGAGGGGATGTACGAGGTTACCTTAGAGGAATGTGGGATTCGCGTGGTCGTTGAGGAGGTCCAGTGGTCCGGCCGGCGGGTTGGCTACCTCCTGATCCTTCGGCCCATGGGTTCCCAAAAAGCGGCGGGCCCAACGGTGGCCTGGGGAGGTGTGATCGGGCGAAGTCCGGAGATTCTCTCGGTCATCTCCCGCTGCGACGTGGTGGCCCACACCGACGTGCCGGTCTTGCTGCTCGGGGAAAGCGGAACCGGAAAGGAATTGTTTGCCCGGGGGATCCACCAAGCCGGCCCCCGCCGGAACGGCCCTTTCATTGCCGTTAACTGCGGGGCTCTGCAAAAGGATCTTTTGGCCAGTGAACTGTTCGGTTACGCCCCCGGGGCCTTTACCGGCGCCTCGAAAACGGGGAAGCCCGGGAAGTTCGAAGAGGCCCAAAACGGCACGTTGTTTTTGGATGAGATCGGCGAAATGCCACCGGAATTTCAGGTTCATCTTCTTCGGGTGCTCCAAGAGCGTGAAGTGGTTCGGCTGGGATCCTCTCAACCGATTCCCGTCAACGCCCGGATCATCGCCGCAACCCACCGAAATCTGGAGGAGATGATAAGAAGAGGGGAATTCCGGGAAGATTTGTATTTCCGTCTCCACGTGGTCAGCTTGACGATTCCACCGCTTCGCGACCGCCGCGGGGACATTCCCTTGCTCATCGACCACATCTTGGATCAGTTATCCAAACGCTACCACATTCCCAGACCGGGATTGGAGCCTGATGTGTTCGACTTCTTCGCCCATCGCTACCCTTGGCCAGGAAACGTGCGGGAACTCAAGCACGCCTTGGAGTATGCCGTCCTTTTCTGCAACCGGGTCATCACCTGGCGGGATTTGCCCGAAACCCTGCGCAAAGCCGGGCTCGGCGATTCGGATCGACCCCTCGCACCAAAGAATGCCGATCCGCCGGTCACATCCGGCGATCACCGTCTCGCTGTGGGGAGATCCACCCTGGCTTCACCAAGGCAGTCCTTGCCCGGACCGGTCAAATCCGCGCCGGTCTCAAGATTGGAACCGGACCCCGACGTCGCCAATGCCGAGCCCGGGGGCACCGGAGCCGACCGTGAGCAACTGTTGCAGCTACTGGAGGAAGTGGGGGGTAACCTTTCCGAGGCCGCCAGAAGGCTACGCATCGCCCGCACCACCCTGTACCGCCGACTTGACCGATACGGTATCCGCAAACGCCTCAAGATCGAATAGCCCGGCGTGTGGAGCGCCGGGCTGGCATTTTTCGACCTCATAAAATCGTTTAGAATCGTTCCCAGAACGCAAACCGCCCATCAACTGCCGATGGAGGGCATCGGGCCGCCCAAGGCTTGATAGATCAGCAGCACATTCAGCAGCGTCACCACCGTGGCCACTGCGCTGGCCACCCAGGTCGTCAGCGGCCGGTTCACCAGGATTCCCATGATGTCTTTTCTGCGGGCAAAATAGATCAAGGTGATAACCGGAACCGGCAGGACCAAACTCAGCACCACCTGACTGATCACGAGCGTCCGGGTGGGATCGACCCCCAAAGCCACCACGATGACGGCGGGGATCATCGTCACCACCCGCCTCAGCCACACCGGAATCGTAAACCCCACGAATCCCTGCATGATCACCTGTCCGGCCATCGTCCCCACTGTCGAACTGGATAATCCCGAGGCCAGGAGGGAGATCAAAAACACCGTCGCCGCCGCCGGTCCCAAAAGAGGGGTCAATGTCTGGTAGGCCGTAGTGATGTCGGCCACCGCGGTATGACCGCTGGCGTAAAACACCGAAGCCGCCATGTACATCATCGAGAGATTGATCAGCCCGGCAATCCCCATGGCGATCACCACTTCTTTGACACTGAACCGATTGATCATCCGCTTTTCGCGGTCGTCCCGGGGAATGATCCGGCGCTGGGTCAACCCGGAATGCAGGTACACCACATGGGGCATCACCGTGGCCCCGATCACCCCCACCGCCAACATGACACTTTCTTGGGGTCCGAGCCATGGCACGACACTGTGGTAAACGACCTGGCCCCACTCTGGCCTGGAAAAGATCGTCTCCACCAGGTAACTCAGTCCAATCACAGCCACCAATCCGGCGATGACCTTTTCCAAAGGTCGAAATCCGAATCGTTCCAGAGTGAGAAGGAGGTAGGTCGCCACCCCGGTGATCAGGACCGCCGCCAGCATCGGAATGTGAAAAAGCAAATGCAAAGCCAGAGTCGCCCCGAGGAATTCTGCCAAATCCGTGGCCATGGCGGCCAACTCCGACACGATCCATAAGGTGACGGAAACGCCTTTTGGAACATGTTCCCTGCACAATTCCGGCAGGTTTTTCCCCGTTGCGATGCCCAACTTCGCGGACATGCTCTGGATCAGCATGGCCATTAAGTTCGCCATCACCACCACCCAGAGCATCTGGTACCCGAACTGAGATCCACTTTCAATGTTGGTGGCGTAGTTTCCGGGATCCATGTAGGCCACCGACGCGACGAAGGCCGGCCCGACAAAGGGCAGGAGTGCCCGAAGGCCTTTTGTTTTCCCGCTCATTGCCATCCTGGCCGCGGCCACCGCCTTGTGATCGCGAACCCCAACCGACATCTCGGCCACCTCCGTCACCTCCCCTTTTCTTTACAGCTGAAACAAATTGTCAAAGCGGACAATATGTTGGCTTAGGGAAACTTGTCGTTATTATTATACGACACGCGCTCCAGTTTTGAAAGTCCCACCCTATTCCTGGCGCGCAAATCCCCCTTGGAGGGCCGACAACACCCGGTACCCGGCGGCCCCGAAACCACCTATCCCGAGACCGCCTGGCTCAGCCGGAGTGTACCCCACAGGGATTTAACTGCCCGTGATCACGCCGCCGTTGACATGGATCACCTGACCCGTGACAAAAGCCGAGTCGCCGGATGCCAGGTACACGTAGGCCGGAGCCAGATCTGCCGGCTGCCCCGGCCGATCCATGGGACTGTGGCTTCCGAAAGAAGCGACCATCTCCGGTGTAAACGATGAAGGAATGAGCGGCGTCCAGACTTCACCGGGGGCCACGGCGTTGACCCGGATACCGTAAGGGACCAGGGACAAGGCGAGGGATCGGGTAAACCCCACCACCGCGGCCTTGGTCGCCGCATAGTCGATCATTGTGGAAAAACCCTCATAAGCGGTGATGGAGGTGGTGTTCACGATGGCACTACCCCTTTTCATGTAGGGGAGCGCCGCTTTGGTGAGGTAAAACATGGCAAAAATATTCGTCCGAAAGGTGCGCTGCATCTGAGCGTCAGTAACCTGAAGGAGCGTGGGCTGCACATGCTGTTCACCCGCGTTGTTAACGAGCACATCCAAGCGCCCAAAAGCCGTAACCACGGATTGGACTACATGAAAACAGTGTTCCTCCGATCCAATATCACCGGGGAGGAGAAGGCACCTTCGGCCCAGGGCCTGAATATAGCCTCGTGTCTCCTCCGCGTCGCCATGCTCATCCAGGTATGCGATGGCCACGTCCGCCCCTTCTTTCGCGAAGGCGACGGCGACAGCCCGGCCAATCCCGCTGTCGCCCCCGGTAATCAGGCACACTTTTCCTTGGAGCTTTCCGCTCGGCCTGTAGTGGGGGTTGTCAAATATCGGGCGGGGCCGCATGATCGATTCGATCCCCGGCTGCCGGGGCTGGGTCTGGGGCGGCACCCGACGGGGATAAAAGGCGTCCACCGGAAGTTCCACGGGGTCACACCCTCCTTTTTCCCATGGAGATGAGTCCTATGTGTCAACACCTCTGCCTTTGCATCCTATGTGAAGGGCCTGGGCGAGGTGCCGCAACCCCGCAGCCGACGGTGCGAATCCTTCTCCATTGTTCGGCAAATGTAAAAGGTAAAAAGTATTATGTGATCCCGGGTATCTTGTGCTAGAATACCCCTAGAGGTAGAGGCATTCCCGGCACTCTCGTTCGGGTCACACGAAAGCCAACCTCTCACCGGGTAATGTCCGAAAAGGGGAACGATTGCCCGTTCTTGGATTCATGCCGGTTTCAGGCCATTTCAAAGTCGTCAAAATACGCTGTCATCCTCACCATGCATGGGTCGTTCCCTGTTTCCCCGGACCGGAGCCCGGTTTCGGCGCAACGTCCTCGCGCCCATCATCATTTTATCGTCAGGAGGGATGTGATTGATGATCGAGCTCGAAACAGCGCCCAGAGAACGCCCCCCGGTGAAATGGGGCAAAGTGTTCAACCAGGACGCCTGTATCGGCTGCCACGCCTGCAGCACCGCGTGTAAGTCGGAACACCTGGTGCCCCTCGGCGTGAACCGGACCTATGTCAAACAGGTGGAAGTGGGCATCTACCCCGAGGTGAGCCGGCAGTTTCAAATCACCCGGTGCAATCAGTGCGAGGATCCTCCCTGTGTCGCCATCTGTCCGGTGTCCGCAATGTTTCAGCGGCCCGACGGCATCGTGGATTTTGACCGCGAGGTCTGCATCGGCTGCAAAGCGTGCATGGCGGCCTGTCCTTATGATGCCATTTACATTCATCCGGACATCCACAGTGCGGAAAAATGCAATTTTTGCGCACACCGGATCGATCAGGGGCTGGAGCCGGCCTGTGTGGCCGTCTGTCCGGTAGAGGCGATCGTGGTCGGCGACCTCAACGACCCCGAGAGTGAGGTTTCCCAGCTCATCGCCCGGAATAAAGTCGACGTCCGCAAGCCCGAGAAAGGCACCAATCCAAAAGTTTTTTACGTCGGAGCCAGCGATTATACTCTCAATCCGACCAAGAGCAGTTACGAGTCGATGCACGTGTACGCCGAACAAAAAGAAGGCTATCCGGTCGGCCGAAAGCCCCAGAAAGAGGAAGGCGGCTCCCGGTCGGTGGCCGCAGCTCGGCTGGCCTACGATGTCAACCATCACTCCCCGTGGCACTGGGAGGTCTCCTTGTACACCTGGACAAAGTCCATTGCGGCGGGAGTGTTCATTCTATTTGCGATTCTCACCTTTGCCGGACAAACCCTGCCCCCGGCCTGGGGGATCGCCAACGCAGTGGTCGGAGGTGCTTTTTTGGGCCTGACCGGTTTGCTGTTGATCGCAGACCTGGAGCACCCCGGACGGTTCCTTCGCCTGTTTACCCGGCCCCAGTGGAGATCATGGCTGGTCCGGGGGTCGATGATCATTTCCGGCTACAGCATTGTGCTGTTGATTCAGTTTGTGCTCAGCCTGGCGGGCGTGACCGCCGCCAACACCGTGTTGTCCGTTTTCGGCCTGGTACTTGGGGCCTTTACCGCTATGTACACCGCATTCTTGTTCGCCCAGGCCAAAGGGCGGGATCTCTGGCAGAATCCGAGCCTGCCGCTGCACCTGTTGTCCCAGGCCGGGCTGAGCGGCGCGGCGGTTTACCTGCTGTTGAACCTGTTTCTGCCGCTGCCCGAAGGGGCCGTGCCCCTGGTTCAGATCACCCTGATCATCTCTTTGGGCTTGCACCTGGCCCTGGTGCTCAGCGAATGGGTGATCCCCCACACGTCCGAAGGGGCCAGAATCGCCGCCGAGCACATGTTCCACGGGCGGTACAAAGGTTATTACTGGACCGGGGTGATCCTCGGGGCGGTGATCCCGTTCATTCTCTCGTGGTTTACCGGGATTCCCGCACTGCCGGTTCTCGCGGGAGTACTCGGCCTCATCGGCCTGTTGGCTTATGAACACGCCTATGTGCAAGCGGGGCAGTCGGTGCCATTAAGTTAACAAAGGGGGACGGGGCATGAGCGTTCGCGAAGAAAAACTTTCAGCCATTCAGGGATACGGCGGTCTCAAGAGCCATCCGGATCCCGACCAGTGGGATGATTGGCGGGAACTGGACTCCCGGTCTTGGCCGCGAAAACAGTACAAACAATACCAATTGGTCCCTACGGTGTGTTTCAATTGTGAAGCGGCCTGTGGGCTGGTGGCCTACATCGATAAGGAAACGGGGGAGATCCGGAAACTAGAAGGCAACCCCCTGCACCCGGCGAGCCGGGGTCGCAACTGCGCCAAAGGCCCGGCCACCCTGGTCCAGGTGACCAACCCGGACCGGATTCTGTATCCGCTCAAACGCGCTGCGGGCCGGGGGGAGGGCAAATGGGAACGGGTCAGCTGGGACGAGGCCCTGAACGACATCTCCGGGCGGATTCGCAAAGCCATTCTTGATGGGCGAAAGGATGAAATCGTCTATCACGTCGGCCGCCCGGGGGAAGATGAGTACACCGAGCGCGTTCTGAAAGCCTGGGGGGTGGACGGCCACTCCTCCCATACCAATGTCTGCTCTTCGGGGGCCCGGACGGGGTACGCTTTCTGGATGGGCATCGACCGCCCGGCTCCGGATTATGAGAATGCCCGGTTTATCCTGATGATGAGTTCCCACCTGGAGAGCGGCCATTATTTCAATCCCAACGCCCAGCGCATCATCAAAGCCCAGCAGAGCGGGGCGAAGGTGTGCGTCATCGACACCCGGCTGTCCAACACCGCTTCGAAGGCGGATTATTGGCTGTCCCCGTGGCCTGGGACGGAAACGGCGTTCTTGCTGGCGGTGGCGAATCAACTGATTCAAACGGAACGCTTCAACCGGACTTTCGTCGAAGAGTGGGTGAACTGGAGACAATTCATGGAAGACCGGGACTACCTGGAGGATCTCCAGCGACGGGGCTTTTTGGAACGGGTGCCAGATGGCCGAAGCTTCGAGGATTTTGTTTCCGTGCTGAAAGATCTCTATAAGGACTACACACCGGAGTTTGCCGAAGCGGAGACGGGAATCGCGGCGCGCTGGGTCAAGGTGGTGGCCGACGAAATCGCCCGGGCCGGTACGGCATTCTCGTCCAATATCTGGCGCAATGCCGCCGCCGGCAACCGCGGGGGGTGGATGATCACCAGGGCGCTCATGTTCCTCAACGTGTTGATGGGCGCCGTGGGCGAGCCGGGAAGCATGATCCCCAACGCCTGGGTCAAGTTTGTCCCCCGGCGCAACACCATGCCGGATCCCATTCAGATGTGGAATGAAAACCATTGGCCGAGGGAGTATCCATTGACATACTTTGAACTCAGCTATGCCCTTCCCCACATCCTGAAGCGGCGGAACAAGCGACTTGAAGTGTATTTTGCCCGGGTGGTCAACCCGGTGTGGACCTTCCCGGATGGATTCACGTGGATCGAGTTCCTGAAGGATCCCGAGCGACTCGGCTGCCACGTCGTCCTCTCCCCCACCTGGTCGGAAACCGCCCAGTACGCCGATTATGTCTTGCCGGTGGGCCTGGCGCCTGAGCGGCACGATCTGCACAGCTACGAAACCCACGCCTCCCAGTGGATCGGGTTTCGCCAGCCGGTCAAGCGCGCCGCCCGGGAGCGGGCGGGCATCCCGGTGCAGGACACCCGGGACGTCAACCCCGGGGAGGTCTGGGAAGAAAATGAGTTCTGGATTGAGCTGTCTTGGCGGATCGATCCGGACGGGTCCCTGGGTATTCGCAAACATTTTGAATCCCCGTACCGCCCGGGAGAGAAAATCACAGTCAGCGAGTACTACCGTTGGATTTTTGAAAATGCCGTCCCCGGACTGCCGGCAGCCGCCGCCCGGGAGGGGATTGCGCCCCTGGAGTACATGCAAAAATACGGGGTGTTCGAGGTCACCAAAGACGTGTATCGCCAGGACCTCACCCCGGTCCCGGAAGAGGTCCTTCGGGATGCGGTCATTGTGCCCGAAGAGGCCGAGGACCGGGTGGACGACGGCGAAGAGCCGGGGATCTGGGTGGATCATCCCGTGCACGGGGCAAACCACCGGGCCTACCCGGGGCCGTTCAAAAACCGCCGGGGGCAGTTCCGGGCCGGGATTATGGTGAAGGGCCGCGCGGTTCAGGGTTGGCCGACGCCCTCGGGAAAACTGGAGTTTTTCTCCACGACCCTGAGGGATTGGGGATGGCCGGAATACGCCATTCCCATCTATCCGCGCAACGAGGCGGAGCGTCGGCAGATGGTCCACATCGTCAGCCAGGTGCACCCGAAAACCCTCGACCGGAGCCAAAACGAATTCGTGCTCTTGCCCACCTTCCGGCTGCCGATGCTCATCCACAGCCGGACGAACGGGGCGAAGTGGCTGCATGAGATCGCCCACGTCAATCCCGTGTGGATGAATCCCATCGACGCCCAGCGCCTCGGGGTGGACACCGGGGATCTGGTCAAAGTCTCGACCGAGACCGGTTATTTTGTCGACAAGGTCTGGGTCACCGAGGGCATTCGCCCGGGCGTGGTGGCCTGTTCCCATCACCTTGGCCGCTGGCGGCTACAAGAGGACCACGGCAGCGACCGCTGGAGTTCGTCCCTGGTCTCCATCGAGGAAGTGGAACCGGGAAAATGGAGCATGCGGCAAAAACACGGGCCCCGGCCCTTTGAGAGCACCGATCCTGACTCCGGGCGGATCTGGTGGTCAGACGGGGGGGTGCACCAGAATATCGTGTTCCCGATCCAGCCCGATCCCATCAGCGGCATGCACTGTTGGCACCAGCGGGTGCGGGTGGAGAAAGCGGGGCCGAGTGACCGATATGCCGACATCGCCGTGGACACCAAGAAAGCATACGAGGTGTTCGAGCGGTGGCTGCAACTCACCCGCCCAGCGCCGGGCCCGGGAGGGCTGTACCGGCCGCTGTGGATGCTTCGGGTGCTCAAACCACATCCGGACGCTTACGTGATGCCCGAAGCGCAGACGGAACCTGTCAAATCGTGACACACGCAAAAATCGAGCCCCGGGGCTGGCCGCCTGGCCGACCCCTGGGCTCTTTCAGTTTGCATCTGCATGACGGTCGCGTCCGAATCTTTTCCCCTGTGGGTATGCACTTGTTGGCTTATGGGAGTAGGATGCCGGTCCAAATCTTCACGGTCACGGCGATGATGACCACCCCGAGGACGGCCCGGAGCACCCGAACGTCCATCATCCGGCCGACCTTCACTCCTAAAGGGGCCACGACGACGCTCGCCACCACCACGATGGCCGCCGCCGTCCAAGGAATGCCTCCGGCCAATACCTTCCCTACGGAGGACCCAATGGACGACAGGAACGTAATCGCCAGAGAGGAAGCGATGGTGACTCGGGTGGGGATCTTCAGAATCTGCAGCATGACCGGAACGAGCAGAAAGGCCCCGCCTGCTCCGACAATCCCCGCCGCCAAACCCACCGTCAGAGACGAAACGACGGCCACCGTTTTATTAAACTCAATCTCGTGGAGGGCGAGGTCTTCTGAACCCCGTTTGGGAAGGGACATGAGGATTGCAGCGGCAGTCGCCAGAATGGCGTAGATGATGTTGACAATATTCCCCGACAAAAACTTCGCTCCGTACCCTCCGAGAAAACTGCCCACCAACACCGAGATCCCCATGATCAGCACCAGTTGCCTGTGGATCACTTCATCCCCGCGTTGGGCGATCACGGCGGACAACGTGGAGAACAGCACCTGAAGCGCCACGATCCCGGCCACTTCATGGGGGTTGTACCCCGGGAGCCCGAGCATAGGCGGAATGTACAGGATCATCGGGTAATTCACAATCGCTCCGCCAATCCCGAGCATACCGGATAACAAAGCCCCGATCACGCCAATGACAATTAATGTAGTAGCGAGCTCAATGGTCACATCGCGCATCCCCCTTTTCAGAATGCGGTCTACCCGGATCAGAAAGAGATAGTTGTTTCAAACGATTCGCAAGAACAGTTTCTTTACATACCCTCCGGGGTTCCCTATCCTCATTATAGCGGAAATATCGCCTTTGATGTCAAGGATGCTGGGAAATTGCTGATTTCGAAACTTTAGTGAAAAGTGTATGTTGTTCCTGGTAATTGTGACAATACAAATCCATGGGCATCCGTGGCCTTGACCCGGCCCTCGATCTCGTACTGAACCGGCCCTTTCTTTTTCAAGAAATTTTCAATCGCTTGAAACATGTCAAGGTCAAGGATATGGGGGTCACGCACATTTTTAAACCGACACAAAACGGTGGGGTCCTCCCCTTCCCGGACACAAGCTGCGATGGTGTAGGTCTTATTCGGCTGCAGCGGTTCTCCCCCGATGGTTATCGATTGTACGCGCTTGCCGTACGGGTTCGCGATCGTCATCGTCACTTGCATTCCGGAAAAACGAACCACCCATCCCCCCACCCGCTTCGCCGGATCGGGAGAAAACACGTTTTCCAATTCTTTTTCCATCCAGTCCCAGATCTGCTTTCCCGTCACTCTCCCGATTTCCAGTTGCGAATTCGTGGGCAGAATGCTGTACAGATGCTCCACAGTGAGATCACCTGGCGGGATCGGCGGACTGAAGCGGAATCCATTGGAAAAACCAATATCGGCGCCTGTGGCCTCCCGGATGGCATCGGTGATCAAATTATCCATAGGCGTTTCCAGCACATTGTAACGGTACAAGTAGCCTTTGGTTTCGCCAATTTTACGTTCCATGACCGGGAGGTAGGGTTTCCGCTCCGCTTCCACTACACTTTTGATCGCCGGATCTTCAGGGTACTGGTTCTCGTCCACAACCAAGAGCTTGTAAGTGTAGTCCTTGATTCTGCCGTCCTCCACCACCACATCCAGCCGACCGACGAAAGACCCAAAAGCCCCCGGTTCCACCACCGGGCAATGGCCGCCTAAGATGGGTTCGTAAGTCCGCTCGTGGGTATCCCCGCCGAACAGGAAGTCCACCCCTTGACATTGGGGCTGTTTCGCGAGGTATACCTGTTGAGTCAGGCCCAGGTGGCAAAGCATCATCACAAGCTGACATTTGTAATTGTTGCGCAAGATGTCGACCAGCCGGGGTATCGAATCGGTCGGGAGGCCGAATTGGATTTCCTTCGACCAGGCCGGCGACTGCCGAACTTTGGTTAACGGGTCGTTATAACCGATGAAACCAATTCGCACCCCTCCAAGTTCTTTGATATAATATTCCGGAAACAGATCCCGATTCGGCTGGGGGCCTTGCCCGTTCCACACCATATTGGAACAAATCACGGGGAAATTGTAGCTTCGCGATAAGTCCACCAAAGCTTTGGACCCGTAGACCACTTCCCAATTGCCAGGAATCGCCAGGTCGTACCCCATGCGGTTCATAATCCGCACCATTGCCCGGCCCTTGCTGAGGGCCGCCAGGGCTGAGCCCTGATAACAGTCCCCGGTGTCGATGATAAACACGTTACCGGGGTTCTCGGCTCGGACTCGTTGGAACAAGGTGGCAATCCGGCTCATGCCCCCTGTCCGGCGAAAGACGATCGTGTTATTCTCCCAGAAGAATTCGGGATGTGTGAGCACCTGCCCATGAATGTCGGTGGTTTGAAGAAAGGTCAAACGTTTGACGCGGCTCGAGGTGGCCGCAATCTCCCGGTCCCGGTTGAGTCCGGAGGCCAGTCCTGTAACCAGGGGAAACATCCCCAGCCCCAGCCCGAAGGCTCCCATGTACTTTAACATGTCTCTGCGGGAAATTTTCTTTTCCACATGAGTGTCGTCGCCGCATTTTTGACACATGCCTGATCACGCTCCCGAAGATTGCACCGTTGGATCAATTTTGCTTAGGGGAATAGCCTGGATCCAGTCGTAGGAATTCCCCAGATACATCGTTTTGCCCACAATAACGGGGTTGACGATCCCAAACCGGCCCCCCGGTTCATAAGACCCGAGTTCCTTGCCCGTTTTGGGATCCAGGGCGTAGACTTTTGGTCCCGCCGCTACCCACAGCCTGTCGTAGGCGTACACGGCACTGCCCCGCCCGGCCCCGGCCGGCCCGGAGTTTTGAAAATGAAAGTTCCACAGAACGTGGCCGGTTTTCTCATCCAAGGCATAGTAACGGGAGGTCGCCGGACTGCCGACATAGACCACGCCGTCGTGCACCATGGCCACCCCGGCTTTGTAAGCAGGAGGACTGCTCCCCCGGCCGAGCTTCGTGCTCCAAACCATTTTCCCGGTTCTCGCGTCCATGGCATAGATGGCCAAGTCCACCGTGTTGGTCTTCGGATCGTTATCCACCACCGAATCCTGAAACACCAAGCCATTCTCCTGGTCCACCGTAGGCGTATTGTCGCCCATACCGGTGTTAAAAATGTTCAGGGTCGTGGGTTGTTTCCACAACACCTTTCCGGTTTGTGCATCCACCGCCACCACGTTGTTCGCATCGGAGACCCCGACGATGATTTCCACCCGCCCGGTCTCGGGATCCCGCCAGTAATTGGCCGACGACATGCTGGCAAACCCGCCAAGATCTGTTTTCCATAATGATTTCCCGGTTTTCGAATCAAAGGCGTAGAGATGGCCGTCTCCGGTCGCTTCGTAAACGGCATGGTCCACCAGGGCCGGGGTGGGCATCGCATTGCCCTGAAAATCCTGTCTCCACACCAGCCGCCCGGTTTTCTGGTCATAAGCATAGATGGCTGAGTAGGTCAGACCCCTGACCAACTGCATTTTGCCCTGGGACAACATGAATTTGAGCACTTGGGAAAAGGAAAAGCCTGTGTCGCCAGCGGTGACATACACCAGTCCATCCCCCACGATGGGATTGCCCATGAGGGCGTTCACATTGGGACCCGCCTGCCACAACAATTGACCCGTTTTTGCATCCAGAGCGTAGAGGTGCGCATCATCCGACTCCGCATAGATCACTCCATCCACGGCCGTAACGCCGCACGCATTGCCAAGGCTCTGGGTCATTTTCACCGGTGCCCCCCGCATGCCCAACTGGCGGAGATCAGGAAATTCTTGAGACAACGGCACGGCCGCTTTTTCTGGAAAGTTCCACATCACCCCTTCTTTTTCCCAGCTTGGGGCAGAATCGGGGACGGGATAAAAGGGATTGTGGGCCTGATCCCCGGCGTAAGTGGTCCATTTCCCGGGAAATCCCGGAGCATCTGCCTGTGAGGGGAGAGGTGGGGCCACGATATTCTGAACTTCACTCAACAACGCGGACGCCGAATCCGTCCGCAGGTCCTGTACCGCGTACCCCAATTCCTGCAACTGGTTGACCAAAGACCCTGACAGAGAATCTGTGGTGCCGACCAGATACACCTTTGGCTTGCCCGGGGCGGGTTGGTAGGGTTGCACATCACCTGCCGGGTTTGCATCGGGTACGGACAGTTGCGACAGAGATTGAAGCGTGTTCGGGCCCAGTTCCCCCGCACTTTGGGTGAGTAACAGAGGGGCGGATAAATACGCGGCAAGTGCCTGGCCAGCTACCAGGTCCGACCGTTCACTTTTTGGATCTCCGGAACAAAGAATCACCGCCGACGAACCACTGGGAAACATTCGGACCGCCATTTGCGCCGCCGACGTCGCCGTCGTCGGGACCTCACCTGCCGCCGACGCCATACCCGCCCCAAGCAGAACTCCCGCCGCCGCCACCGCGGACCATTTTCGTCCGACCTTCATGGTTTCACCTCCAGGAACTTCTAAGTATTCTGATTCACCTGGCTTCACCATATATGGGGCGGCGGCTGAAATTCTATTCCTCAGCCCTCTTATTTTTTCTAAACAGGCGATTAAAACGCGATTTTTCTAAGAATCTTGACTTGCGGCATCGGAACCGCCAGCGCTCTCCGGTCCCGCGTCCCCTTGGCCACGAAAAACGAGACAATGTTTCCGGGCCCAAACGGTGAGTTCCTCTCGACTATGTACTTGGGTCTTGCGCATCATCCCGGCAACATGGGCCCGGACCGTGCCTTCACTGATTTGTAAATGTTGTGCGATTTGGCGATATGACTTATTTTCTGATAATAAACAGAGAACTTCAAACTCTCTGGGAGTAAAAAGTTGAAAAGCCTCCTGGCGACGGGCGATGATCCGAGCCAGCGTTCGCCCCGCCTCCTCACCTTTCGATCGACTTGCTGTTTGACATAGCTCTTCCAATAAAACCCGTATCTGTTCTTGCTTGAGGACATTTTCCCCGATTCCCATCGGCGACATCATCGTCGCGAGCAACTCGGACAGCGCTTCTTTCAAGGCGTGGCGCTGGCGGTTTATCCCCGCCTGGAGCTCGTTCAGCCGGGCGATGGTATAGCCGAGAAGGCCCATGAGAAGCGTCGCGGAGGCAATGCCCACCGCCCAGCCGGGATGAATCCAGCCTGCGGGCCCACGGTTGATCGTCGCCATGCGAAGAGCCAAGAGCAATGCTTCAGCACCGATCGCCCAAATAAAGCCGCGGGCACCGAAAGCGAGAAACACCTCAGCCAACACGGGTGGGGCGAGGAGCAAGGCGGGAACCCCGGGATTTCCCAGGAAGAGTGCGTAAAAAATCAGCGCATAGATGACGTCCCGAAAAGCGGTCCATCGGTCCGCCCCGGAGACGGTCGAGGCGCGCAATTGAGACCCGATGTCGATGGCGACATCCACGGCACTGGCCAAGAACAGGCCCATGAGAGGCAGTCCGAAATCTTCCGTCGACCCGATGACACCTAGACAAGCGAGGGGAATGACGGAGCGAATCCACAAGACGGGAGAAAACTTGGTTACTCTCACCATCTCCACGGCTCCCAATAGACAGATTGACCGTTCAGGTCGAGATTCCATCAATCCGGGCCGCGCCCCGGCCGGAACTCCGGGGCGGCCCGGCCTTGTGATCTCAGTTCAACACAGAACAGCATTGTTCGTGATAACGGATCCGGATCCCAAGTTGCTCTGCGTAGGCCACCGTTTCCGGCAACGGATACGCGATACTTTGAACCCCTACCCGAAGGGCCCACCGCTCCATCGATCGCTTTTCCGGGCCGGCCGGGCGCGCGCAACCTAAGGAGATCGGCATATCTGGCATCATAATCCGGGCGGCCGCCAGGACTTTGCCCACCTCGTCTCCGGAAACGCTCCTCACCCCAGCCATGCCCGTGCCAGGCAAGGGTTGCAGGGCGACAATGACCAGTTGCGAGGCCCCCTCCTCCCGGATCATGCGCAGGGCTTCCCACTCCCCGAGAATTTCCCCAAAATGAAGCCCCACTACCACATGGGGAATAGCGGAGAGTCCTTCTTCGCGAAGGATGCGCAGGGATTCCCGATAAGCTTCGGTGGTACGGTCCAGATGGTACACCTCGCGAATCGTCCGATCGTCCCCAATGATGTCCAACAGAATTTGGTCGACCCCCGCCGCCTTGAGTCCCCGGGCGATCTCCCGGCGAACCAGACCGGTGTGGACGAGGACTTTGAGCCCTTTCTCTTTCAGCCGACCGATGTCTTCGAGAAAGCGATCCAGGGGAACGGACCCGTCGTCGAGACAACCACCGCTGATCAGAACTCCCCCTGCCCCCTCGTCAACCAACGCAGCCCCGATCTCGGCCAGCGCTCCCGGGACCCTCGCCGGCATCATTCCATCCAGGACCTTCGTCCCACAGTGTTCACAGCGCAGTGCGCACGCCTGGCCGGTGACACTAATGGTGCGAAAAGCCCGGCGTTCATTGCGGTATCCCCCTGTGTCGTAGTACTTTTGACTGGGGGCGGCAAAGAGGATCTCCCGGGGAAAAAACTGATCGGTCAGCTCCCGGGCCTGGTCGACCAGAGACGGTAGATCTAGGTCAGCCCAAGGCGCTTTGGTCGTGAGCATCATCCTCCCCCTCCCAATCGCTCCACAGTTGCATGCGAATCTCTTCAATGTCTTTCGGCGTCGGGATGAAGGGGAAGTTGCGCATCGGCTCGCTCGGGCGACCGTTTCCGTACGGGCGATTGCAGGCCGTGGCCCCGTGTTCATCCGGACAACCCGAGGTCATAAAAGGCAGCCCGCTATCGATCACTGCGTCGAGCTCCTCCGGGGCTACACCGAAATCCACGACCTGGCCGGCCCGATTAAACCGAAACCGGTGAAAATCCCGGCCCATTTCGTTGATGAGATACCGGCCCAACTGGCAGCGCCGGTACTGCCCCAAGGGAGGCTGCGGCCAGTCCCCCAGCAGGGTGCTGGGTTCCGGATTGAAAGAGAACAGGTGGGTCACCACGCCCATCTCCTGGGCCCTGTGACAGGCTTCCAGAAGTTCCTTTTCTGTCTCTCCGAGTCCGACCACCAAGTGGATCCCCACCGTCCCAGGTTCGAACACTTTGGTGGCCTCCTCCGTCACCCACCAAAAATGGTCCCAACGATGTGGCCCTTTGACCGGCCGCCCTCGATGCTTTTCAAACAGTTCCTCGGTGGCCGCATCAATCGCGATATCCACCCGGTCCGCCCCGGCATCCTTGATCATTTGGAGCTGTTCCCGGGACCGGATGAGAGAGGCGGTGATCAGTCCGGAGATGAGCAGGTCGGTTCGCTCCCGGAATTCCCGGATCACTTGAAGAGAGTCGTTAAAGGACCGGTGATTCGCCAACATCCCCACGCACACCCGGCGCATGTGATGAGGAACCTGGTTCGTGCGATCAATCACCTCATCCAGGTCCACCACCGGCCATTTCACCCGAATGAAAGTGGTTTGTTCTCTGGGTATTCGCCTCTCCCGGGACATGCCGCAGTAGGAACAATTCGCCGAGCAGTTCTCTTTATACGTCATCAGTACGTTGAGGCCCCGGAGGACGATCTCCTCCCGGGCGAACTTGCCTTTCTCGATTCCCAGGGCCATCGCCCCCGCCAGAGAGACCATAACGGCGTCCGGGCTTTCGGGCACCCCCTCTTGATGCGGCCGTTCCTCCACCTGGTCCTCGGAAAACGCCTTGATGTCCCGAGTCTGGGGTTCGAGAACCTGTGCCTCTCGGTGCGTCGGTGTCATAACGCCTCTCCTCCCTTCTCGACCTCTGATCCACCCCGCCTTAGGCCAGTGCCTGTTCAAACAGGCGCAGCCAGTCCTCCACCGCCACTCCAATGTATCGATTGCCCTGGTCATAGTGATGGCGCAGCAACTCTTCGATTTTCTGGATGTCGGCGGGCGCCTCTTTTAGCATCGCTTCTAAATCCATAACGGCTCGTTCGGGATAAACGAAAAAGTCCCCGGTGATAAACGCCCGGCGAATCCGCTTCGCCCCAGGATCAACGATCACCGATGCTTTAATCAGCCCCCCGGGCGCCTTTGTACTGACGGTACGCAATTCTGGTTCAACAGCAGGCGGCTTCCGCCGATCGATCCACTCGGGATAGCGATAAGTATCCTGAATCGTTTCCCATTCTTCTTGCTCCTCAGGCGTCAAGCCCGGAGGCCCCCAATCGATCCCGAGTACCCGGGCCGCCGCCTCCACCATCGCCCCTTTTACCGCCGTCATCTCAGGCGCTTCGCCCAACAGTTCCCTCATGGTCACTGTGCGGCGGCGAAAAGAATCCACTTCTTTGTCACTCAACTTTTCGATGGGAAGCCTTAATACCCGAATCATCGTGTCCACGTCAAAATCTACCAAGAGCGTGCCCTGATAGATCAAGGCGTCTCCCCACTCGGTTCCTCCGGTACCAGAAATCTTGCGCCCATCGACCTCCACATCGTTAACCGGGCGAAACTTGGCCTCAATGCCCCATCTCGCCAAAGTTTCGATGACGACGGTGGAAAGCCGGCGGTACACCGTTTCCGGATCGGCGGGAAGCCCGGGATCATCTTTGCGCAAACAGATTTCCCAACCCAACTGCCGGGAGTCGAGATAAATGGCCCCCCCGCCGGTGATGCGGCGATTATACTCGATCCCCAGGGCTTCGCACTCGTCCCGGCGCAGCTCAAGATCGATCGCCTGATGGTACCCCACGAGTACTGCATCAGGATTAAACTCCATAAACCGAAAGGTGTTTGGCGCCCGCCCTTCCGCCCGGGCCCGAATCACCACCGCATCGAGAGCCATTTGGCGCCAGGCCGGCATGGGCCCGGGATCCAATAATCGCCACTTTTCCATCAGTGGGCACTCCCGGCGGCCAGAGAAACTAGCAACGCCTGATACTCCCGCGGGCTGAGCAGGCGGTGGACATCCTCGGAGCGGTTCGGGCGTATTTTGCAGATCCACCCGGCCCCATAGGGGTCCCGATTCAACAACTGGGGGTCCTCCTCTACCCGGGGGTTTGCATCCACCACGACCCCGTCAAAGGGCGCGTAGATTTGCCCGACCCATTTGCCCGACTCCACGGAGCCCATTGGCTCCCCTGCTTGAATCCGTGCCCCAACCCGAGGCACAGACAGGTACAGAATGTCTCCGGCTGTATCCTGGGTATAGTCGGTGATGCCCACAGTCACCGTGGAACCGATCAAAAGGTACCACTGGTGGCGATCATCATACCTTCGGTCCTCGGGAACTCTCCATTGCTGCGGCTGCTCAACGGCCATCTCCTTCCCCCTCCTTAAGAAAAGATTCCCGCCACACCCGCAGGATGCGGTTGTGTTCGCGATCGATTTCGACGACGGCATCCCGATAGCGCGGATCGTCCACCGTCCCGATGTACACGCCCTCCCGGACCTTGACCTCTCGGCTGTTCGACGCCCGGGCGGGCCCCGGCTGCCGCAGCCAGTCGTCGCGAAGCAGCTCCCGGCCGATCCTCTCCAAGCGGCCCCGCCAACGCTCCCAGGGGAAAGGGGCAGGGACCGCCCCCAGGCGATCGATGAACACCTGAGCCAGATCTTTCGCCACCTGATCTGCGGACCAGCGCCGGTCCGGGGCCAGCTCCCGCAGCGTCGTCAGATGGGCCCGCATACTTTCTTCGTACGCCCGGCGCCAGAGTGGACTTGGAGCCCGACGAGCCCGGGCCATGGCCTCCGTGGGAAAATCCAGCAGGATATTGCCAACCACGACGACCCGATCCCCCAACTGGCCCCCGGCGTTCCCCGAAATCTTGCGCCCGCCGACGACGATGTCCGCCGGGAGGCGCAACTCGGCCGAAAAACCCTGCTCCCGCAGATAGGCCACCACAGGATCCAAGGCATGGCGATACCACTGATCCGGAGTGCGCTTTCCTGGAGTTGCGCGGGGGTTCAGGATGATTTGGAAAAATACTTGGTTTTGATCTAAGTACACGAGGGAACCGCCCACTTTCCGCCGCACCACGGGTAATCCCGAGGATTCGTCGTAGTCGCTCCAACTCTGATGACATCCGAGGCAGACGTAGGGCGTCGAAGGTCGGCACAATATCACGGCCTCCTCGCCGAATTCCGCCAAACCGTGGTACAGCGTCTGGGTCGTGAGCCAATCCACCTCGCCCACGGAGTACAATGGCAACATAACCGGTCCCTAGAACGTCACCGTGACATCGGCATCAAAGGCGTATTCGAGGAAGGCCGCCGCGCCTCCAACGGGACACCGATCGGGCAGTTGTTCCTGGGTGATCCCCATAACATCCATCGTCATCTGGCACCCCAACAGTTCCACCCCAGATTCCCGGGCCATGTCCAGCATTTCTTTAACGGAGGGCAGCCCCGCCTGCCCGAGAGCGGCTTGTAAGTGCTCTTTACCGGACGGCATCTGCAGGGATTCCGGTGCCGTGAGGATGTTCAAACCCTCAAAGGTGAAGAAAATCTTCACTTCCGCGTCCATCGATGCGGCTGCCACCGCGATGTTCAACACTTTGTATGCGGTGTCCAGCGTGCCTTGAGACGCAATAATCGCCACGCGACGTGCCATAATCCTCTTCTCCTCCTTCATGAAACGGGGAAATCCCCTGTTCAAGATTGGTTTTGCGAACGGCCATACTCTTCGACCAACTGATCAAACCGAGCGACCCACTCCGGAGTTTCGCAGCGGAGGATGAGTTCACCCACCGGCCGCTTATCTTTGAGCCTTCCCTGCAGCGCCAACTGGTAAGGTTTGTCCCGAGGTTCAATGACCAGCTGCCACCGGCCCACCGAAGGCGGGCGACCTGAACCCCGGGGGCCGAGTTCCGACATCATGTAGATCGTGTATCCTTCGATGGGCTCGTAATAGGGCAGATGATCATTGCGGCCAAAATTGATATTGCGCAGGACTTCGTGAAGAGTGTTCAGAAACTCCAGCCGGTCCTCGAACCAGGGGGCGAGATCGGGCAAAGGCACCTCGATCCTCCGGGTCATGTTCTCAAACCTTCCTTTCATCGTTAGAACCATCCTTGGGAGCTGCCTGTGAGCACAGTCCCTGTTTTGGCCACCGGTCTCCGACGCGCTTTGTGGCGGCACTGAAGAGTTCCACCTCAATCACGCTGAATCGATCGACTTGCTGCGATTTTACCGAGAGCACCCCCTGGACGATTCCGGATCGGATCACGGGCAGAGCCACTTCCGACCGGGTCCCGAGTCGGTCCCGGAGATTCCCGGGAAACCGCCGCACGTCAGCCACAATCTGTACCGCTCTCTCAAACGCGGCGGAACCCACCACCCCCTTTCCCCAGCCAATTCGAGGCACGGTGGGCGGACCTTGAAAAGGCCCTAACGTCAGGTTCCCGCCCACACTTTCTGTGACATACCAGCCGAGCCAACTCAGGTCTGGAAGTTCATGGAACAAATAGCTCGTGACGTTGCAGAGTCCAGGCAGAAAGGCACCGCTCTCGTCCAACAGCCGATCCACCTCGGCGATGATGGCGGGGATGGAAACTTCGCCGCCGGACACCGGATCTTCTGCCATCAGAAACTCACCACCAAATCGGCCTCCAACAACATTTCGTTCACCGCGGTGCCCCCCACCACCCCATCGATCTCAATCAAATCTTCCACTGTGACATCGTTGAGGTCGAGACTTGGGGCGCAGACGTAAAATTTGACGCCAGCGTCTCGGGCTTGATCGATAAAAAACTGGAGATTCGCCCCTTCTCCCCCTTCCTTTACCTGAAGGGTCTCTGCGACGCCCTTTTTCAAAAGGCCCGTGGCCTTGATGGTAAAAACCATCGAGACGTCGTAGTCCATCAAAGCGGCGGTCGTAGCGAGAAAAAATGGCGAGGCCGCCCGGTAGGGAGCTTCAACCCCCGACGTATGAATGTATACACATTTCTTCGTTTCCTCGGACACAGACAATCCCTCCTATTTTGTACGTTTGATTCGATACACGTAGATCCCTTGATTTTCTGAAGCCTGCAAAAGATCGTGGCCTGTGGCCCGGGTCCAAGCTTCAAAGTCCGCCATGGAGCCGGGATCCGTGGCTTCTACTTCGATCACCTGTCCGACCTCGATACCCAGAATGGCCTTTTTGACCCGCACCACGGGCAGTGGGCATTTCAGCCCTTTCGCGTCAATTTTCAACGCGACATCCTCCGCCATGAACATCCACTCCTTTATAAGAGATTCAAAATCCATGGGTGGCCCGAAAAGCCTGCATCAAATCCTCCACGCCCACCCCCGGGATTGACGCCTCTTCCATCAGCCACTCAGCCGCCAAAACCCACTCCTCTTCACAGACCTTGCGACCGATGAGCCGCTCGGAAAAACGCTCCAGGGCATCTTCGGGATATGCGAAGAAATCCCCCGCCAACAGCACATCGTCAAAAAGACCATCCCGGGTGCGGTAGATCAACCGGATGAGCCCGCCGGGGGCTTTGTGGACCCCTTCGTACAGGCGCACAGCCTCCGAGATCTTCACTCCGCTGCGAAGAATCCCTTCGGAGCGGAAAACAAAAGGTTCGGAGAAGAGGAGTTCTTCGAACTCCCTGAGCGCCTGTTGCTCCCGTTGCGAAAGCCGACCGGCCCGGGCGGGTTCCTGGAGAATCGACGCGAATTCCTCCACTAAAATCGCTGTCACCTGCTCGCGCTCCGGCAGCGGCTGACCTGCCAGTTCCCGGCGAATGGAGGTCACATATTCCGATAAGCCCGAAACCAGTTTATCGCGAAATTTTTCCGATGGAACCCGCAGGACCTTCGCCATGGCGTCAACGTCAAAATCCATCATGATGCTGCCGACCAGCACGATGGACGTGCCAATCGTCGCTGCGCCGGTACCCCCGATCTTGCGGGGACCCACCACGATGTCGTTGACCGGCCGGTGTTCGGCGGCAATTCCGATGCGGTGGTACGCACGGACCGGCGCTTGCAGCCAGGTCTCATAGAGGCGTTGTACCGGAACCTGGGATTCCGGGAGGATGAGGTGCCAAAAAATCTGATCCTGATCCAGATACACAGCCCCGCCCCCCGTCATGCGCCGGCCAATGGGAATGCCCTGCTCCCGACAGTATTCGACATCGATTTCTCGACTGGTCACCTGATGAAAACCGGCGCATACGTACGGTGTGCGGGGGCTGACGACGATGAGGGTCGCCTCGTCGCCTGGGCGAGCCTCCCGGGCGACGGCATGATACACCGCCTGGGACCTCTCCGCCGAGACGATTCCCAGATTCAGATAGCGCATGTCCTCACCCCTTGCCCTGACCTGCCCATAGCCTTGAACGAAAACATTATCCTAGACCGCTCCAGGGTTTGATTCATCTGAAGGGATACACTGAAGGCAGGTGAGCCCTTCCTCGCGAAGTTTTTGCTCAAAGAGTGGTACCGCTTGGTCTGCGGGCAGCAGGTTTCCTTGGGGCCACTCCTGGCTGGAGGGTTCCATCTGAACGATCCAGCCCTCTTCATAGGGACTGCGGTTGATCACATTGGGATCCTCCGCCACTGCGGGGTTGAGCCGCAGCACTTTACCCTGCAGCGGACTGGTGATGGGGCCAACCCACTTCCCCGATTCCACTGTAGCCACACTCTTACCGGCCCCGACGACCTTCCCAACGCGAGCTCGGATCTGCAAGATCTTGCCCGCCCGGGTCTGGGCTGGATCGGTCATCCCGAGCAACACGGTGTTGTCTTCGAGTCGTTTTACCCAGACATCGAGTTCAACATCGTACCAGAGGTCATCGGGAAACTCGCACATCATCACCCTGGCCATGGGCTCATCTCGCCTCTCCCTCTAATGGCTGCACTTGATTCCCTCAGCTTCCAGTTTTTTTCGATACTCAGCAACCCCGTCCGCCCCGGTAGCCAGATTCTGGGAGTCGGTGTTCCAGTCCGCGGGCTCAACGCGAATCAACCAGCCCGCGCCATAGGGATCGGTGTTCACCAGGTCGGGCTGCCCTTTGATCTGTTCATTGATCGCAATCACTTTGCCCGCCACTGGAGTCGGGATCGTCCCGACCCACTTTCCGCTTTCAAGAGTTCCGGCGCTCTTGCCCCGGGCCAAGTTTTTCCCCAGGGAGCGCAAATTCACCACAATGATCTTGCCGGCCAAGCTCTGGGCCACATCGGTCATGCCCACCAACACCGTGCCGTCCGGCTCCGGTTTTGCCCACACGTGCTTGTCGATCCAGTAATAGAGGTCTTCCGGAAGAATGCAGCCATCGCTCATGTCACTGTCTCCTCCACTACTTCGTTCGCGAGCCCCAGGGCCTTTTCAAGCAGGAACACGAGATCTCCCACTTCCAACTGTCCTTCATACCCCGCCGTCTTCACGGCATCGGTATACATCACCAGATCTTTGGGGCAAGCGACGATGAAATGAGTAACTCCATCGAGTTGTTTCGCTTCTTTGATCCGACTTTCCGCCGGCTTTGTGGGATAGAGGGTATCTCCCATCCAGATTCTTCCTCCCCCCGCTCCGCAACAGAAGCTGTTTTCCCGGTTGCGGGGCATTTCCACCAAAGTCGCCCCGACGTGAGCGATGAGGTTGCGCGGAGGATCGAAGACTCGATTGTACCTTCCGAGATAGCAAGGGTCGTGGTAGGTCACTTTGACGTTCTGGGGATATTTCACCGGCAGCCGGTTTTCCCGGGCCAGGCGATCGAGAAGCTCCGTATAGTGCTCGATCTCCACCTCCAATCCATAAGCCGGGTACTCGTTTTTGAGGGTATTGTACGTGTGCGGATCGGTGGTCAGGACCTTTTTGAACTTTGCCGACTGGATGGCCTTGATGTTTTTCTCCACGAGGGTTTCGAACAGCCCTTCCTCACCCACTCGCCGCACATCGTTCCCGGCGTTCCGCTCCGCTTCATACAAGATTCCAAAACTTACTCCCGCATGAGTGAGAACCCGGGCCAGAGCCTGAGCCACTTTTTGCGCCCGAGGATCGTAGCTCGCGTAGTCCCCGACAAACCAGAGGTATTCCACCTCTTGTTTTCGGGCGTCCGGGACGGTGACCCCCGCCTCCTTGACCCATTTCGCGCGATTGCGTTCCGACTGGCCAAAGGAATTCCCTTTGCGGGCAAAATTCATCAGTGTGGCCGACAGGTTGCCGTCCATCGTGCCTTGGTCGATGAGCGAGCGGCGCATCTGCACGATGATAGGAACGTGCTCAATCCCCACCGGGCAGGTTTCCACGCAGGCCCGACAGGTGGTACAGGACCACAAAACGTCGGGAGCAATCAGCTCTCCAGGTTCGAGGGCGGCGGAAACCTCTTGCGAAGACAGGTCCGACTCCGCCGCCGAGTGGCCAACTTTGGCCCCCGGCCTCTTCATGCCATGAAAACCACTGATCGCCTCCCGCAAATCCAGGATGAGGTCCCGAGGGGATAGTGGCGCTCCGGAGTTGCGGGCAGGACATACATCGTGACAGCGGCCGCATTTTGTACAGGCATCGAAGTGCAAGAGTTCTTTCCAACTGAGATTTTCAGCGGCAGGAGCCAGCGGCAGCCCCGGCTCGGTCTCTGAAGGCGGCGGTGGCAGGGCGATCCCGGCTTTCGGATTGCGTACGGTCAAGCTCGCCCAGGACGCCAGCATGTGAACAGATTTGGCATAGGGTAGATAGGCAATAAATCCCAGTGCCAGGAAGGCGTGAACCCACCAGGTGATAAAATGCCAATCCATCGCCGTCTGGGGAGTCATTCCGGTTGCCCGGAACCCTTGGGCAACCAGGGATCCCACCGGGGAATAAGCCTCAAACCACGGCCGATCTGCCACAAGCCGGAACGCCTCGATCAAGAGGCCTGTCACGCCGATCAACAGAAGCTGACCGAGAAACCACCAGTCCTCTTTCTTGTAGTTCGAGCGATCCACCGGCTTGTTGTCCACCCGGGCGTAGTTCAGCCGGGCTACGGCAAAAAATGCCCGGCGCACCGCCAACATCCCCAGGCCGATGATAAACAGGACCATGGAAATGTCCATGACGACCGAGAAAGCGAGGAAAAAATCCCCTTTCCAAAACTGGAGTTTCGGTGCTATGAGTCTCAGTATGTCATTGTCAATGAAGATGATCGTGGTTCCTAGAAACAGAAAACCGAACGACCAGAACACAAATCCGTGGGCAATGCCGGTATAAAGGTCCCTGCGCCCGATTTTGCGACTGGTCAGCACCTCCGCGGTGGCCCGGATCAGCCGCTTGGGCCAATCCGGGTACCACGGCTGCCGGCGACCCGCCCGATAACGTTGGATCCGGCGAATGACGCCGTAAAGGAACACACCGATGGCGATGAATGCCAGGACGTAAAAGGCTGGCACCAGCCACGTGTGCTCGAATCCTTCGAATACGGGCCGTTCAGCAACGGGATTCACGTGAGTTCAACTCTCCTTTCCCTGATCAAGCGCCTTTGACCTTCTCGGTGAGGGCGGGCACCAGTTCGAGAATGTCTTCAACGATTCCATAATGGGCAACGTCGAAAATTGGCGCCTTGGGGTCGGTGTTTACGGCGATGATGCAATCCGCGTCCCGCATACCTTCCAGGTGTTCGGGAGCCCCGCTGATCCCGAGGGCCAAGTAGACTTTGGGCTTGACTTTTTTGCCCGATTTCCCCACTTGCCGAGATTTCGGGAGCCATCCGGCATCGATGACCGGCCTTGAGGCCGACACCACCGCGCCAAGGGCTTCGGCCAATTCTTCCACCACCTCGATGTTGTCCTTGTCACCAATCCCCCGGCCGATGCTGACGAGAATATCTTGTTTGGTGATATCGACATCGGTGCTGTCGGGCATGGCGAGTCCCTCATATACCGTGGCTGCCGCCTCCGCTGCGGTAATGGTTTCCACCGTGGGGTTTCCTTGAATGTGCCCCCGCTCGGCATCGCCGGCACCAGCCAGGACTTGTAGGATGGTGAGCTCGGTCACTTCTGCCGCGGCGACCATTTTGCCACCGAGAATCACCGATTCCACCTGCCACCCCTGTCCCGCCGGTTCCACCTTCTGGACCGAGGCGATGGTCGAGCACCCTGCCCGGCTGGCCGCATAAGTAGCCACGTCCATCCCCACGGCGGTATTTCCCACAAGAACCAGGTCCGGGGATACTTGATCTATCGCTTGGGCCAAGGTTTTGCCCAGGGATTCCGGCAGGTAACAATTATCCGGATTGTCGGCCCACAGCACCCGGTCCGCCGCCCCCAGTTCCGAGGTGAGACCGGCGGGCATGACGGCGAGGGCTGTCACCGTGCCGCCATCCCCTGTCACCCGGCGCGCGAGATCGAGCAACTCGTATGTGATATCGGCAATCTTCCCGTCCAAGGTCTCTACGAAAACCAATGCTGTTGACATTCTCCCGCCTCCCCACATTAGACAGCTAGATTCAAGCGATCACTCCGCGTTCTTTTAGCAAGGCCAGGATCCGGGCGGCTTTCTCGTCCAGATCGCCTTCAATCATTTCGGCATGCCCCTCCGATACCGGAACGGCCATCTTCGTCACCCGGATTCCCGGAACCTCCGGCACCTCAACCTCCATCTCTTCCAGGGTGGCCGTTTTCATCATTTGCCGAACCCGGGAGATGGGGGCGTAACGGGGAGGTGTTGGAGACACTTGGATGCCGAGCACAGCCGGTGGGCGAACGGTCAGCGACGCTGTAATGCCTCCGGAGAACTCTTTTTTGACGAGAACCTGGGTGTCCTTGGCCTCGACCTCGGCTACAACGGTGACAAAAGGATATTCGAGCAATCCCGCCAACCACGTGGCCAACTGGCCGTCCAGGTCATCATTGGCCTGAACTCCGGTTAAGATGAGATCCGGCGTGGTCGCCGAGACGACGTTCCTGAGAATCTCGGCGTACTGGCGATTGCTCAAGCCCTGTTCGAGGCCGTCTCCCACCAGCTTGATGGCCCGGTCCGCCCCTTTTGCCAACGCCGTGTACAGGGCGTCGTCCACATCCCCGGTTTCGGCAGCGACGGCGATCACCTCGCCACCCGCCGCCTCTTTGATGAGAAGAGCCTGCTCTAATGCCTGTTCATCCCACTCGTTCAATTTCAACGCCACAGCTTCTCGATCGAGGCTGTCCCCGCTGTCTGACACGACGAGTTCTTCGACCACGTCTGGAACCAATTTCATCGGTACCAACATTTTCATAAACGTCCCCTCCCACCATTCCGTACAGCTTTTACTGGCCGACCTCGACCGGACTTTCCAGCAATCCGGCGGACTGGGCGAGCAATTCAGCGATATCCATCACTTCCAATTTTCCTGCGTTGCCGGTCGATTTTACCGCGTCCTCAAAACGCGAGACCTCAAAGGGACAAGCCACGGCGAGGATGTCCGCCCCGTACTCGATGGCCTCCAGCACCCGCCGTTCAGACAGGCGCATGCTCAGGTGGTCGCGGTTAAATCCATCCAGCCACATCCCTCCTCCGCCACCTCCGCAGCAATACGCGGTCTCCCGGCAGTGCCCCATTTCCACCAATTCAAGACCCGGGATCGCATGCAATAGCTTGCGGGGTGCGTCGTACTCCCCGTTGTGCCGGCCCAGATAGCAGGGGTCGTGGAACGTGACCCGCTTTGGAATCGGGATTTTTAAATCCAACTCGTGAATTTTAGAAGCGAGATACTGAGTGTAGTGTACCGTTTGAAAGTTTCCACCCAGGGCCGGGTATTCGTGTAAAAACGCGTTGTACGCGTGGGGATCTGTCACCACAATCTGGTTGAACTGGTACTTCGAGAGCATCTTGATGTTATGCTCGGCGAGCATTTCGAATAAGCCGCGCTCTCCGGCCATCCGCTGGGAGTCCCCGGCACACTTCTCCTCGTGGCCGAGAATGCCGAAATCAACTCCCAGGGCATTGAAGATCCGCGCCAAAGCGATGGACGCGTCCTTGCCCCGGGGGTGGTAAGAGGGGTAGCACTCCACAAACCACAGGACATCCACCGGAGCGTTGTGTTTGCTCATGATGGGTACCGGTACCCCCGCTTGTTTCGTCCAGTCCGCCCTTTTCCGGGGGGACTCGCCCAGGGGGTTGCCGTAACGGGCTGTGGCTTCAAAGGCATCGAGCAACTCTTTCGGGGCTTTCCCCTCGAGCACGGCTTTCTCCCGCACCGCCGGCATGATTTTGATCATGTTGACTTCTTTCGGACATACCCGCAGGCAGTTCCGGCAGGTCGTACAGAGCCAGAGGTCCGGGCTGTCTAACAAAGAGGCGCCGAGTTGGGTACGGCGAAACACCTTGCGAGGCGAGAAATCGCCCACCGTGTCGATGGGGCAGACCCCCGTGCATTTGCCGCATTGGTAACAATATCCAAGGGACTCCGCCCCTTCGATGGAGGTGACCGTCTCCAAGGCGGATAGGTCGTACTCTGTGATAGGTCGCGGTTCAAACATCCGGTTGAACGAACCGGTGAGCCGCATGCCGTCGACAACCACTTCGAAGAATTCAAAGCTTTTGGCTTTCGCGTTGCTCAAGTTGCACTCCCTCCCCGTGCCGGATGCCCAGTAGGCCTTCCACGACTCTCGCGAACGGCGGCAGCACCTGGGTAAACTCAGTAGTCATGCGCCAGGATGTCACGGTAAACATATAAACCGCATACACCAAGGACAAACAGATCAACGGACGGTGACTGTCCGGAACCCGCGGCAGCCGGTGAATCGACTCCAGCACCGCCCCCAGGAGCCCCATGCCCTGTGCAATCTGCCCATACTGCTGGCTGGGGGGAACCCTTGGTTCCATCACCCGAGGATCATCCAGCAGGAGAACGAAGGCGCCGGTCTGGTTGCCGGGGTTATACAGCCACCGCGCCCACCAGGGAGCGCGCTCAGGATTTGCAAGATAAAACCAATACGTCGCCCATTCCAGGGCCCATTTTGGCCGCTCCTCCCAGCTATCGACCAACTCCCAAAACTGCTGACCATTCCCGCTTTCCGCCAGCCGAGCCAAGGCATAAGCCCGCTCTGCACCCCGCTCCCGTTCTGCCGCCGGCAGGCGTCGGGTGGCGGGAATCAGATGCCACGGCAGCTTCTCAGGGTCTCCTCCACTTTGTTGAACGAGGCCAAACTGTCGATCTGCGGACCGGAGGCGCTGATCCAGCTGTTCGGCCCACGACCCAAAGGCATCTTCTGGAATGAAAGGCTCGGCTTTATCCAGAAACTCCTTGAGCGCCTCCGCATCAATCATCACGCCGTTCATCCGACAGACACGCGTTGCAGCCGGTTCAGCAGCGCCACCGCTTTCATCGCCGCAGCCCCGCCCATTGAAATCGAATCCTCCAGGTCCTTTGGCCCAGCGGCCGCCCCGGCGACAAAAATTCCCGGCACGGGTGTGGAAACGGTGTCCAAGGGCCCCCCTTGGGTCGCCAGAAAGCCATGATCCTCCCGAGGAATGTTGAAAATACGGCTCATCTCGATCGTCCCCCGGGACGGTTCCATCCCCACCGAAAGAATAACCATGTCCATAAGGACTTCCACCGGCCGGCCCATCGTGGTGTCTTCCCCTTTGACCAGCAGCTTATCGCCTTTCCGGATGATCTCGGTCACAATCCCGCGCACGTAGTTCACTTTGTACTCTTCCTGAGCTTTCCAATAAATCTGATCTTCCCAAAACCCATACATCCGCATGTCGATGTAGAAAATAAAGACTTTTGCGTTGGGCAACATCCGCTTGATCTCGATCGATTGTTTGGAGGCGATCCCACAGCACACCTTTGAACAATATTTGTTCCCAATCTGCCGGTCCCGGGAGCCCACACATTGAATAAAAGCCACCCGCTCCGGGGGTTCACCCGTCGAAGGACGCACAATCTTGCCTTTTTTCATCATTTTTTCGGCGTCTACCAGGGTAATGACATCGTCGTACTCGTAGTAGCCGTACATCTGGGTCTCCCGGCCGGGATCGAAATGTTGAAATCCCGTGGCGATGATGACCGCACCCACTTCTTCTTCCACCTGGGCACCATCACCCCCCGCCAGAGTCACTCTAAACTCCCCGGCTCGCCCTTCGCTTTTGACAACCCGGGTCCCGAGCCGAACGTCCACCAAGGGATGTTTGCGAACATCTCCCAGTAATCCGGCCATCTCTTCCTCGGTATCCCGCAGGTCGGGGGTCAAGGTGGCATAACTCGAAGCATAGGGAGTTCCGCCCAATTCATCCCGCGCTTCCACCAGAATCGCTTTTTTTCCAAGATCGGCGACGCCCCTCGCCGCCTCCAGGCCCGCGGGCCCGCCCCCCACAATCAACACGCTATCGTTCGGCATACCGGTTCCCCTTTCTGCATCGGAATCGGAACTCAGTTGGATTACATGACTGCTTCCCAAGTTAGCGTCTCCACCGCGCCGCTGCGGATTTTTTCAAGGTCTGTCTCGAATTCCGCCCACGCCGCTTCGTGGTCGATGCCCATCTTGTTGAGAAGGGCGGCGGTATCGGTGGAATGCCAATGCAGTTGAGCCACCCGATAAGGATGAGCACCCAAAGCCAGGGCGGCGAACTGGGATTCGGACATCACCGGCACCCCGACATTCCGGTCGTGGGCCCGGGCCGCGAACTGGCTCTTGTCGAGCGAAGTCACGCATCCAGTGTCGTGGGTCAACACCACATCGGGATTTGCTTCTTCTTTCATCACTTCAATCTTGCGCAAGGTCGCAAAACTCCGGGTGAAATCGCGTTCCACGAGGATGTGTCGGAAACCAAATCCACAGCAGTCATACCACGTTGAATAATCGGCGACGTTCCCGCCCAAGGCCGTCACCACCGCCGTGACCACCGCCGTCCTCTGTCCGTTGTAAATTTCCGCGTCATAGATCGCATCCGCCCGCTGTAGTTTGTAATAGTGACAGGCTGGATGAACCGCTACTGTAATATTGGACACGTCCCGCACCCGCCGGGCGGCCAATTGATCCCGCACCGCATACATCCATTCGCTGTAATGTACAATCTCCTCGGGCATCACGAAGGGCCGCCCGAGCTTGTGCAGGATATCCCGAACCTGCCGGCGCAGATTCGCGTCGTGGACCAACTCGTGACGAACCTCTTTGTAATGGCCAAAGCTGGTTCCGCAATGAATGAGGGGATAATATCCTGTCTCATAGGCGGCGGCAAAATTCCGCATCGCCACCGCGGCTTGGGCGGCCTGGTTGGAGGTGGCAGAAGCGTAGTAATTCCACCCCGTACACGACGTTTGATCCCGGGGATCAAAATAGTCGTACCCTAGCAACCGATTAAGCCAAAAGATAGATGTGGAATAGCCCGGGATATGCCCGCACTGGCCGCAACTCTTATGGTGCCACGTTTTTTGGAGCGGGATCTTCTTCTTCCATCCGAATTTCGTGCGCACTTCCACATAAGGTTCGGGAACCGGCTGTACAATCCATTCCCCTGCCCTCCCCAATTCCCACACCGCTTCCCGGATGTCCTCATCCGGCGCCTCGTTGGGATCGGGTTCAAACACGCGCTGAGTGTCAACTTGCAAGACTCCTCCACTTTTCGCATCCCGGTCAGGCATCGATCCTCTTCTCCTTTCTCCTCGTAACCTGACAGAGTGATTTGCGGTACCCTTCAGTCGAAGGCGAGACCCATCTCCTCCAGTTCGTCTTCCATCAGCTCTTCGATAATGGCGTGCAACCCCTCATCCAGGGATGCAATCATATCGAGTGCTCCGGTCATTTTCCAGATCGCAAACAACTCCCGGGTGGTGCGCTCGTCTACCGCCCAGGAAGTCGCCGTGGTGTGCATCGTATCCGGCGGGAGCGCCTTGCGCCACGTGTCGAGGTTCCGGGATACCTCCCGCACCTGGGGCCCCCAATCCGGAAACGCGTCTTCCTGCAACATATCCGGGGAAACCTGGGTGCCGGTGGTCATAATCTTATAAATGACCCGGGTGTATCCCGCCAATGCCTCTTGTGTCGACCGCAGGCCGTTTTTCACCGCCACTTCCCGCATAATCGTGATCAAACCACCGGGGTTATTCTTGCGCGGACAACGCGTACAAGAGAAACATTGGGAGCAGTTCCAGACGTCTTCGTTCAATTGGACGTAGAACGTTTCAACGTCCTCTCGGGCCAGGGTTTGCGCGATCTTACGCGGGGAAAAATCGTAAAATCGCGCCGATGGGCAGGCCGCCACACAAATCCCGCACTCATAACAGCCATATAGATAATCATGGAAGCGGGGGTCGGCCTTTACTTCCGCAAAAAGTCTCTCTTTTTCTTCCAGTGGAATTTCGGTGTAGCTCAAGGTCGCCGACGGCAATCGCAGTCCCCCCTCAACCGAAATGGTTCGCCGGTGGTGCAAATGGACATCGATATTCTGTGATGACACTGTATAATCCCACACATCGACCTCCTCTGTGAAATCTGTACATGAATAGGGTTGACTTTGGTTTGATTCAAACTCTGCCTCCTTTTCCGACTCCTCCGATGCCGTTGAACAGCTCAGCATCTCTTGAAGGCAATGAATTCTAGCGCGACCGTTTCATCGTCCAGGGTGAGTCAAAGGGTGCGACCTTTGCACGAAGGGAAATGTTTCATCGAGGTGCTTCATTGAAGTGCTTCTATCGAGGTGCAACATCCAGGTGCTGTGTGGGTACCGCTTGGTACGAGTACGATACCCGGTAGGGTTCACTGTTTATTCACGTTTTTGATTATAAAGCACTTTTATGGTCACGACAACCCTTTTTATTGTTTTTTCACTTATCTGTTTTCTCTACACATCCCTTTCGCCGGGAACAAAGCGGCTGCCGCTCACCAGCAAGCCACAAGATAGACGGATCACGGCCTCAATCTCGACACAAGTCATGGAGACGGGATGCCGGCCCGACACGATCCCGATCAATTATGGCTTTTCTTTAGACACAAACTCATTGGTGTACGTTTTCGAGAGGTCAATTTTCGCCTGATCGAGAACATTTCCATCCCCTCGGTTCGGCGAAACTGTTTGCTGCAAGCCAAAAAAAGGCCCGCACAAGCGGGCCCGGGGTGTAATGCGCAAGTTAACGGCAATGTCGATGATGGTGCCTCTTGCACTTGACGACCAAGATCTGACCTGGATGCAGACAGATGAAAATCTTCTTCGGTTTCCGCACCTATCATCACCACCTTCCCCCTGCTACATCTTATGCACCCGGAAACTGGACAGAGTGGACGATCGTTCCAGGATCAAAGAAATTTTCGATGGTTCTTTTTCCCGTCATAGCTAAAAAGGATCGCCCGGCTATCCAACACTGTTTCCAGATGAACCGGACGCCCCCACAACCGATACACATAAGGGAGCGTTTTTTCCACATACTTGACGTCCAACTCCACCCCTTCATACCGGTGCGTGAGATACAGCTCACCGTTTTGCAAGTAATCCCCGTCCTGCACGAGAATCACGGGAAATCCACCGTTGACCCGGGCGGCGCACAGAGTGTCCCGCACTTTCTCCCAATCCGTCTCCACCACCCGCCACTCATTGCCCATCTTCTGGTAAAGATAGAGATTCAGTTCTTCCACCAGCTCTTTGGTCAAATAGTTGCGCAAAAAGGAGGTGTCTGTCTCGGTCTCCCGCACCTCAAACATCTTCGCCCGCCCTTGGCCGGGCCTCGCTCCAAAGCGCCGGCGGGCCTCCTCAGGCGGATCATTCCACCGTTTCTCGATATCCTCCCAAATGGCGAGTCCCACATAGTACGGGTTGATGGACGTCTTGGACGGAAGCACCACTCCGGAATGCATCTGAGAAAAATCCACCGCTTCGTCGGAAGTGAGATCCATTTCTCTCATGATGCGCAAATGCCAGTAGGTCGCCCAGCCTTCGTTCATAATCTTCGTCTCGATCTGCGGCCAGAAATACAACATCTCGTCCCGCAGCACCGAGAGAATATCCCTTTGCCAATCTTCCAATACCCGGCTGTGCTCAATCAGAAACAAGACGAGATCCTTCTCCGGTTCCGGTGGAACTTTCCGCGGTACAGCCATTTCCGTCTGTTTCGCCGCCAACGGGGGCTGATCGAGCGCCCACAGATCGTCGTAGGGACTTCCTGGCTTCTCCGTTTGCTGCCCTTTCTCCCGGCGCTCCTCCCAGTCCCTGGGGCGGCGACGAAAAGTCACTGAAGGGTCGACGTGTTCCTGGATGGCGAGGGCGGCATCGAGAAACTGTTCCACCACATCTTTGCCGTATTGCAGTTCGTAGCTCCGAATCCGCTCGGCACTGGATGCCATACTCTCGACCATGAACCGCGAGGTATGCGCAAAATGGGCGTTATTCTTAAAGAAATCACAATGGGCGAGAACGTGGGCCGCCACCAGTTTATTTTGCAACAGCGAGTTGCCGTCGAGTAAAAACGCGTAACAGGGATCTGAGTTGATCACCAGTTCGTAGATCCGGCTGAGGCCAAAGTCGTACTGCGTTTTCATGCGGTGAAATGCCTTGCCGAAACTCCAGTGGGAAAACCGGGTCGGCATCCCATACGCCCCGAAGGTGTAAACGATGTCCGCCGGGCAAATTTCAAAGCGCATCTCATAAAAATCGAGCCCGAATCCTCGGGCGAGATCCATCATCTGTTCGATGGCCTGTTCCAGCCGGCGTATCTCCTCCCGGTTCATCCCTCTCCCCTCCTTAGGACGCCTGCTGATCCGCCGCCGGCGAGAAAAATGTGGTTAAAGCCTTGTAGACATCCCCTTTCTCCCGGATCAAAACCGCCCGGAACTTCGGATTGTGAATGTGGCGATAAGCACTCATCAGCGTGGAGGTCCGCTGATACTGGTTCACTTCTCCGTAGCCGAAGATGTTACATTTGTCCATTAATTCATTGACCAGCTGGACACACCGCTCATTGTCCGAAGAGAGGTTATCCCCGTCCGAAAAATGGATCGGGTAGATGTTCCACCGCTTTACGGGATACTCATGATCCACGAGATCCAAAGCGAGTTGGTACGCGGACGAGCAAATCGTCCCTCCGCTCTCGCCTTTGGTGAAAAATTCCGTCTCACTCACGATTTTGGCCTCAGTATGGTGGGCGATAAACACAATGTCCACCTTTTGGTACTTGGTGCGGAGAAACCGCACCGTCCAGAAAAAAAATGTCCGGGCCACGTATTTTTCAAAGACGCCCATGGATCCGGAGGTATCCATCATCGCAAGCACCACGGCGTTGGAGCGCGGTTCTTCGATCTCTTCCCAGGTCTTATATCGTAGATCGTCCGGCGAGATGTGGTGTATACCCGGCTTCCCGTGCATGGCGTTGCGCTTCAGGGTTTCGAGGATCGTCCGTTTCTTATCGATGTTCGAGGACAGTCCTTTTTTGCGCACATCATTAAATCGAATATCGGTCACTTCTGTCTCGAACTCGTCCTTGGGCTTGAGGTCCGGCAGCTCCAGATCTTTAAAAAGAACTTCCTCGATATCTTCCACCGACACGTCGGCCTCGTAATAGTCGATTCCCGGCTGATCGCCGGCACCCGGACCGGTTCCCGGGCCTTGGGCGGGTTCGCCGTCTCTTCCGAGCACATCGCCGGGTTTGGCGTTCCCGTCCCCGGTGCCGCCATGTGCCTGTTTTTCGTAATTGAATCGGAAACGGTACTCGTCCAGGGAACGAATCGGCACCTTGACGATCTGCCGCCCGTCGGTCATGATGATGCTCTCTTCCGTGATGAGGTCCGGGAGATTCTTCCGGATGGCCTCTCGTACTTTTTCCCGGTGGCGCTGCTGATCCTGATAGCCTTTGCGGTGAAGGGACCAATCTTCCTTGGAAACGGTGAATCGAACCGGTGCCACGTTCCTCCCCCTCCCTTTCGCTATCGATTGAGCAAGCTGCCGGTGTACCGCAACAATTCGTTCGCGCAGATCGGACAATACCCGTGTTCCTCGATCAACTGTTTGGTGACTTCGTTGATTTTCTTGAGTTGCTGGACATCGGGCGTCTTGGTGGAAGTGGTGATCTTCACCACATCTTTCAGGTCAGCGAACAGCTTTTTTTCGATGGCTTCCCGCAGGCGCTCGTGGGAATGGTACTCGAACTTCCGTCCCCGGCGGGCGTAGGTGGACATGCGGATCAGAATTTCCTCCCGGAACGCTTTTTTGGCGTTTTCCGAGATGCCGATTTGTTCTTCGATGGAACGCATCAGTTTTTCATCCGGATCGATTTCTTCTCCAGTGATAGGATCTTTCAATTTCTGCCAGTTGCAATAAGCTTCGACGTTGTCGAGGTAATTTTCAAACAGAGTCCTGGCCGATTCTTCATACGAATAAACGAAAGCTTTTTGCACTTCTTTTTTCGCCATGTCGTCATACTCTTTGCGGGCCACGGCGATGAAGTTGAGCAGCCGCTCCCGGTCTTCCTTGGTGATGGAGGGGTGCTGGTCAAGCCCGTCCTTCAGCGCGCGCAGGACGTCCAGAGCATTGATGCAGGGGGTATCCCGCCGAATCAGCGCACTGGAGATCCGGTTGATGACATACCGGGGATCGATGCCGGACATGCCTTCATCCGGAGCTTCCTGGCGCAGCTCTTCAATATCCTTTTCCTTAAACCCCTCCACCGTCTCCCCGTCGTACAGGCGCATTTTTTTCACCAGATCCATACCTTGTTTCTTGGAGTCCCGGAGCCGCGTGAGCACCGAGAAAATCGCTGCCGTCCGCAGGGCATGGGGGGCGATGTGCACATCCCTCAGATCACTCTGGCGCACTAGTTTTTCGTAGATCCGCACTTCTTCAGAGATGCGCAGGTTATACGGAATCGGCATGACGATTATCCTGGATTGCAGGGCTTCATTTTTCTTGTTCGCGATAAACGCCCGATACTCCGCCTCGTTGGTATGGGCGATGATCATTTCGTCCGCGGAAATGAGCGCAAACCGCCCGGCTTTAAAATTTCCTTCTTGGGTGAGAGAAAGCAGATGCCAGAGAAACTTTTCATCGCATTTCAACATCTCCTGGAACTCCATCAGGCCGCGATTGGCTTTGTTGAGTTCCCCGTCGAATCGATAAGCCCGGGGGTCGGACTCGGACCCGTACTCGGAAATGGTGGAAAAGTCGATGCTGCCGGTGAGATCGGCGATGTCCTGGGACTTCGGGTCCGAAGGGCTGAAGGTGCCGATTCCCACCCGATCGTCTTCGGAAAGGAGCACCCGCTCCACGGGCACTTCCTCCACTCGGTTGTTGTACTCATCCTGGACCCGCAAGCGGCACGCGGGGCACAAGGTCCCTTCGATCTTGATCCCGAACTCCTGTTCAAAATCCGACCGGAGTTCCGGAGGGATCAAGTGCAGGGGTTCCTCATGCATGGGGCACCCCTTGATTCCATACAACTCTCCTTCCTCGGTGCGGGAGAATTGCTCCAGGCCGCGCTTGAGCATGGTCACGATGGTGGATTTGCCCCCGCTGACCGGACCCATCAAAAGCAGGATCCGCTTTCTGACGTCCAGACGCCTGGCGGCCGAATGAAAATATTCCTCCACCAACCGTTCGATCGCGGAATCCAAGCCGAAAATTTCTCGTTCAAAGAATTTATAGTGTTTCCTTCCCTGCTCGTCGGTCTGCACACCGGCAGAGGCGATCATCTGATATATACGGGAGTGCGCAGACTGCGCAACGTGCGGTTTGGCTCGGACGATGTCGAGATAGTCTCGGAATGTGCCCTCCCAACGGAGTTGCTCTTCACGAGCCCGGTATTCCGACAGGCGGTCTAAGATGTCCATGATGTCTCCCCCTTTTCATCGGGCTCTTGCCCCGATCCTTTCCGGAAGGGTTGTGATTCTGTAAAATATATTCATGTCCGTTAGTCTGGTAGCACCGGTCCCGTCGTCCTGGGTCACAAAGTTGACAACGTCCTACGTATTCCATATATATGCGGCGCGATGAGTCCTGTTGCCGGCGAACCGGAGGTGGCTGCCCATTGGACCATAATTGGATCACTCTCATTGCGGGCTTTTTACTGCTATCTCCCATTGTCATCGGCTTGTGGCGCGGGTTGCCGGGTGAATTGGAATTGATGAAGTACAGTATTCGCTCGGCACTCGGATCTGTGCAGTGGATTCTGGCATCCCTGGCCGCCCTGTGGCTTTTGCGGACGGTGGTTGCCCAAAACGCCTGGGGCATCCCTCAGTTGCAGTGGGTCAGCCGTCAGCTTCACGAAAGTTTGATCGCGTGGGCCGTGGCGGTTCCGGTGACCGCGTTCTTGTTTTCGTGGATTTTGGATTTGTTGGCCCAACCGGTGATCAGCCTGGCCGTGGGCGTCCTTCACCGATTGCAGGGGTTGGCCTCTCGGCTGCCCAGAACGTTGAACCATGCCCTGGGTGGTCTTCTCCAGGTTCCCCGGGGCGCCCTTCACATGTTGGTGTTTGTGGCAGCCATTCACCTCATCCTGCCCTACATTCACGCCCCCACTGTAGAGGCGATGGCGAAGGAAAGTTCTTTGTACCGGTGGGCGGATACCCGGGTGGTGTCACCGCTTCTGTCGAGCCCGATCGCGCAAAAAGTTCCTGTTCTCGGGGATCAAGCCAATCGCTGGCTGACCGAGTTAACCCAGGAGGCGGCCAACAACGCCCCGCCCGAAGCCCGGGGGTTCTTGACCTGGCAAACCCGCTTCCAATCGAATAGCCAGATCGATGCCACGGCCGGACAGGTGGTTCAGGGAGCGCGGACAGACCGGGAAAAGGCTTACCGACTGTATCGATGGATCGGGGAACACGTGCAGTACGATAATCAAAAAGCGGCCGCCATTGAACAGGGGCAGATTCAATCGCTATCCTTCGGGGCGATACCGACGTTTAACACCGGCAAGGGCGTGTGCACCGATTACTCTGCACTCATGGTCGCCATGGGCAGGGCCGTTGGCCTTAAGGTCAAACAAGAATTCGGTACAGCGGTGTTACCCGATGGAAGTGGCGGACCCCACGCCTGGAATGTTGTCTATTTGGCGGACGAGAAAAAATGGATCCCCTGCGACCCGACGTGGGAACAGGCGGGAAATTACTTTGACAACCCGGACTTTTATGCAACTCACCGCCCGGATCATCAGACGGGAGTCGATGCAGCTCAATGAAGCGGGTGAAAAGTGGATCGGTGGTTTGGGGCATACTGAAGGCGGAGGGATCGAGGTGGAAGATATTCGCCGAATCGTCGAACAAGCCGCCGGGGGAAAGCCGGTCTCCGTCCAAGTGCTGTCCTACGGAGCAACGGTGAAAACGGATAATGTGGAAACCCGCAAACAGGTGGCTCGCGCCTTGGAAGCCGCGGGCTTTGTTGTCCAACCTGTGTACGGCGAAGGAGAGGAGTTTCTTTATCACCTGAATGTCAGCCTTCCGGTCATGCACTGAGATATCCTAGGCGGCCCGGCCAGGATCGGCGGCCGCCCTGGATTCAATCGTGAATAACTACCTTCGTCCCAGGTGGAATATTGTCATAAAACCATTTGGCATCCGGCACCGAGAGACGCAGACACCCGTGAGACGCTTTTTGCCCCAGCTTGTCCGCCTCACTTTGAATGATCTGCTGATTCTGGTCCATGGGAACACTATGAAAGAGAAACTCGAGCCCTTTGAAAGAGACCCAATACATCGCGCCTTCTTTTTCTTGGGCGTTATAAAACCAGGTATCCCGCTGACCAATCTGGAAAGTTCCCCGAGGAGTCGAATTGTCCGGATTCGTGTCCAGTCCCGACGAGGTCGCCATAACCTTCAGCACCTGATTGCCATCTTTGATATACACCCGCTGCTGGGAAAGGTTGCAATCGATCCACAGATTCTTGCGCTGTTTCAGGGCTTCCATGGTCAGTTGGCTCGCGGGCACAAAATCCTCTGAATCCGCCCGCATGCCTCCACCGGCCCCCATCGTCTGCTGCATGGCCCCGGGTCCATGCCCCTGGCCGGCCCCCGGCCCCGCTCCCGGCGCAGGTCCGGGAGTCCCGGCGTTTCCCCCTTGACCCTGAACCGCCCCCGCCGGTTTCGTCGGGGAAGCCAATCCTCCGCCCGGCTGCCCTTGATCCGCCGAAGGGGCTCCCGATGCCCCGCTTGCTTGCGGGCCCGACTGGGCCCCGGGAGACGGCTGTGCAACCCCCATCCCACATCCCGCCAGCGTTAGGGACAAGGCCATCGTCACCGCCACGCGCCTCCGTCGCATTCCCCCGCCTCCTCGCGTTAAATTTCCCTGTGTTTGATCCACTCCAGCACGTCCGTCAACGTCCCGGTCCATGCCGGGGGGCGGTCCACCGGCACGGATCCCACGAGACAGTCTGTGACGAGACCAACTGCGATTCCCGCCTCGGCCGCTGCCCCGTCCTCCACAACATCGTTGCCGATCATCGTGCACTCCTCTGGACATCGGCCGATCTTCGTCAAAATCTCGCGGTAATAATGAACCCGGGGCTTACAATAATGGGAATTCTCCATGGTCGTCACCAGGCGAAAGGGAATGGCCTCAAGGCCCGCCCAGCGCAGTCGCTCATGAATTGCCTTCTCGGGGAAAATCGGATTGGTGGCCACCACCAACTCATAACCTTGCTCCAGAGCTGTGCGACAAATTTCCTGGGCCAAGTCCGTCGGTCGGGTCAAATGGCGAAGCTGGGCAAACTCTTCCTCATAGAAGGCCTCCATCTCGGCCCAGACTTCTTCCTTCCCGGCGCCGGCCCTGGCCATGAAGGCCTCTCGGAATACTTCGTCGTTCGTGCGATGGGAATCGTCGTTCTCCACCGTGTCTTTGACCGCCGCCCAAATTAAGTTCACCAGTTCGTCTGGCGCCAACCAACGGCCCACCCGGCGGGCCATGCCCGAAAAACAGCCGTGCAAAAAGGTCTCCAGATCCAGCGGCAAAAGCGTCCCATCGAGATCAAACAACAGGGCCCTCCGGGTCAACCCCTATCGCCCCTTTCCGATGTTTTCCTTCGTCAGCAGGGTATCCTTTCGCAGGTCCCGGCATCCGCAATCTTCATCGAGAGGCGTTTCGCGCAGCGCGTCGAGCAGAATCCGGCCCACCGCCCGGGCTTCTTGAAAAAACAAGTCCCGCAATTCCTCGTGCCGCCAATCCCGGACCACCCCTTCGGCATAATTCACCACCAGGTCGACCCGGGCGTAGCAGGCACCGATCTCCCGGGCCAGGTACACCTCCGGGCACATGCTCTGCCCGATCACGTCTGCCCCCATCATCTGCAGAGCCCGTACTTCGGCTACGCTTTCAAAATGACGCCCATCGGTGTTGGCGTACACCCCGCGTTCGAACACCCGGCCAAGGCCGGCATCCCGGGCAGCTCGGGCCAATCGCCGTCGGCCGTGGGGACAAGTGGGCTGGCGCATCACCAATAGATACGGGCCCCCCAACCCCACATCTTTGCGCATGGACTGGTCGATGTAGTCGTCGGGAATGACCACATCCCTCAGATCCAGCAAATGATTGCACGCTCCAACTCCACCCTCGGCGTACACCTTGCGCACTCCGGCCTGGCCGAGAATCCAAAACAGTTGTTGAGAGGCCTGGCCCCTAGGTAACCCTTCCTCGGGGCGCCAGCCGTGCATCTTCACCGTCCAAACTCGCTTGTCCCCGAGCGTAAACAATTTCATCTCCGGCCCGGGACCGTACGGGGTGTCGAAACGCACTCCGCTTTTGAGCACCTGTACGTCTTCCGCCTCGACATCCTCTGGAAAATGCAACGAAAAGGTGCTGGAGCCCCCGATCACCGCAAACTCCGCCAAATCGATTTCAGACACAGGCGCCCCCCCTTTTGCCACTTCGTGAACCCGGATTCACACGAGACCCGGAAAACCGTTCTGCCGAAGCGCCTCAAACAACGCCAAAGCCACAGAGTTCGACAGATTTAATGACCGAATGTCCGGACGCATGGGGATCCTCACCGTTTGCTCGGGAAATCGCTCCAACAAAGCATCGGGCAACCCCCGGGTTTCTTTTCCAAACACCAGAAAATCCCCGGGCTGATACCTCACCTCGGCATAGTGACGCTTCCCCTTGGTACTAAAATAAAAAAAGCGCCCCTCCGGGTGTCGTTCCAGCAGTTCTTCAAACCGATCGTGGTACTCAACGTGAACCAAATGCCAATAATCCAACCCCGCCCGACGCAGGTGGCGATCATCCACCTCAAATCCCAAAGGACGGACCAGATGAAGGACCGTTCCCGTGGCCGCACACGTGCGTGCAACATTCCCGGTGTTGGGAGGAATCTCCGGCTCCACCAGCACCACGTGAAAAGGTCGTCTCTCCATCCCTGCACCCCCATTATACTGCGCCCCGGGCAGCGCCTCCAAGAGCCCGTCCCGGCTTCCTGGCCCGACGCACACCCTCGAACCCCCGGCCCCACTCCGTTCCTCGGCCATTGTCAGGGTAAACTGTCCGGAGGCCACCGGCGGGGGAATTGAACAAAAAAACGACTCCCTTTCCCCACTTCACTTTCAACTCCCACCCGGCCTCCGTGAAGCTGTACCACATGTTTAACGATGGCGAGCCCCAGCCCTGTGCCGCCCGTGGCCCGAGACCGGGCCTTATCCACCCGGTAGAAGCGTTCAAACACCCGGTCCCGGTCTTCGGGGGGGATTCCAACCCCCGTGTCGGCGACCTCCACCTTGACCTCCCGGGGATCCGTGCCCACGACCCGGACATCCACCCGCCCTCCGGCTGGAGTGTATTTTAGCGCATTGTCAATCAAATTGCTCAGTACCTGCCTCACCCGGTCGGGATCCACTTCGGCCCGGCAATCGCCCTCTTTGTCCAAATAAAGATGGGACCCGGCTTGCTCCGCCGCATACCCGTAATCCTGCACCACATCCCGGGCCATCTCCGCCAGATCCACCGGTCTCCGGTGTAGCGTGGTCAGGTGGGACTCCAGCCGGGAAAGATCCAACAGATCCCGGACCAGCTGTTCCAGTCGCCGGGCCTCCCGATTGATCAACTCCAGAAAATGTTTTCGCTCCTCAGGGGCCAAATCCTCTTCCACCACGGTCTCTGCCAGTCCGCAAATGGCGGTCACCGGGGTTTTGAGTTCATGGGAAACATTGGTCACAAATTCTTTGCGCACCTGTTCCAGCCTTCGACGTTCGGTCACATCGTGAATGATCACCACGGCCCCGCCAGACAAACTGCTTCCGCCGGATAAGTGCCTCCCTTCAGATCGACCCACATCCTTTGTCGATCCGGCCTCTTGCCCCTGGCCTGGGATCCGGGGGATCGGCACCACGTGCACCTCCACCTCCCGGCGGGCCGGGCCGAACACCCCGTCGTATCGGCCCCCCTCGCCGTTGCGAACCGCCTGATCAATCATCGCATAGATCGGTTGGAACGCTTGAATCCCCCAGAACCGCCGACCGATCACCCGCTGCTCCCCGATCAACTCGGCCATGACCGGATTAATCCACTCCACCCGACCTCGGCCGTCTAGGGCCATGACCCCGCTGACCAGATGTTGCATCGTGATTTCCAGCCGGTCCTTTTCCAGGTGAAGTTTCTCCACACTCATGGCCAGATCCTCCGTCGAGCGCTGGAAGGCAGAGGCCATCTCGGCCAACTCCTCGGCCACTTGGCCAAGTTCATCCTTGCGTCGAAAGGGCAGCCCGTGGTATCGCCCCTGGGCCCAATCCGCCGCTGCCCGCCTGAGTTGGAGCAACTCGGTCCGGATATTCCTCGCTACCACCGCCGACCACGCCACTCCCAAACCAACGCTGACCCCCAGACCCAGCAGCCAAGCCCACCACGCGCCAAAGGGGGCCACCACCTCGGCCAAGGGTGTCTCCAGCCACACGACCCCCAGGATGCGATCCCCCGCCCGGACTGGCGACGCCGCCCGCACCACCAACCGGCCCACGGGATTCTGCTGGACATCGGTGGCCGTCTCGCCGGCCAAAGCCCGGTTCAGTTCCACCCCAGGCCCGAGCTGGGCGGCTGCGTTCGAATCGGCCGAACCCCCGGTTCCCCCGGAAGACGCGATTACCCGCCCATCGGGGCCATACACCCGGCATATCGCATCGAGCAACCCAGCAGTCTGCTCGGCCCATCCGATCAGCCTCACCGGCTCGGACCAGCGCATACTCGCGTCCTGAGCCGCCAGTGCCGCCTCCCGGGCGGCGATGCCCTGCATCTCGATCATCGAGCCCCGCACCTCACTGCGCACCACCCAAAGGCCCGTCCACAGCCCGGCCACAGCCGACAGGACGAATCCCATCACCACCAGCCGGCGACTTAACGATCGCCCCATTCCAGGCTCCCTCCGAACCCGTAACCCACACCCCGAACCGTAGTGATATACCGTGGCTTTCTGGGATTCTCTTCGATTTTGTCCCGAAGGTGGCTCACTATGACGTCGACAATCCGGGTATCGCCGGCATAAGTGTAGCCCCACACCTGATCGAGCAACTCGTCCCGGGTCCACACCCTCCCCGGTTTCGACGCCATCACCGTCAACAGTGTGAACTCCCGGGCGGTGAGTTGCACCGGCTTCCCCGCCACCTCCACCCGGTACTCCTGGGGCCAAATCACCATATCTCCGACACGAATCTCGTGGCTCGCCCCCCCTTGGCGATGGGAACCGGCAGCTGCCCGGCGCAAAACCGCTTTCACCCGGGACACCAGCTCCCGGGGCAAAAACGGCTTTGTGACATAATCGTCCCCGCCCAGATCCAGCCCCAACACCCGGTCCACCTCGTCATCTCGGGCTGTAAGAAAAATCACCGGAATTCCAATCCCGTCGTCTCGCCAACTGCGGCACAAACTCAAGCCGTCCATCCCGGGGAGCATTACATCGAGGACCACCAGGTCCACATTTCCCTCCCGGACCTTTCGATCCGCCTCCTCACCACTCTCCGCTGTGTCCACCGCATACCCCGCCTTCTTGAGGTGCCAGGACACGAGCTCGACAATGGCCGGCTCGTCATCGACGATCAATACATTGCCCATGCTCACCGCTCCTCGCCGCACGGTACTCTCCTCACTCCTAGTGTATCACGTGCCGCCGCGGCTTGTCCCCCGCTTTACCGTCCGACACCCATCCGGTCTCTGAGCGCCACCCTTGCCACAATGTTGATCACCAGCACGATCAGCACCAAGGTCAAAGCCCCGGTCCAGGCCTGCTGCTGCCAGTCCGGATAGGGCGAAATCGCGTACACGAACACTTGAAGTGGCACGGCGGCAATGGGTTTGAAAATACTCGACGGCCAGAATCCGCTGCCGAAGGCGGTGACGATCAGCGGCGCCGTCTCCCCCATCACCCGGGCCACCGCCAGCATCACGCCGGTCAAAATTCCCCTCCTGGCCGCGGGCATGACCACCCGCCACACCGTCTGCGCCCAGTTCGCCCCGAGGGCCAGCGACCCCTCCCGCAGCGCCACCGGCACCATGCGCAGCATCTGCTCCGTGCTTCGCGCCACGGTGGGCATCATGAGCACCGCCAGAGCAAGTCCTCCGGACAGGGCCGAAAACCCCTGCATGGGGATCACGACAATACTATAGATGAATAGCCCCACCACGATGGAAGGAGCCCCGGACAGCATGTCCGCCACCCAGCGCACCAAATCCCCCAGGCGCCCCCTCCCCCACTCCGACAGAAAAATGCCCGCCCCAATTCCCAGGGGCACGCTGACCAATGACGCGATGGCCACCAGAATGAGCGAGCCGAGAATGGCGTTGCCCATACCTCCCCCGGGCACCCCCGTGGGTGCGGGGATATTGGTGAAAAATGTCCACGACAACCCCGGCAACCCCTTCCCGAGCACGTAAAACAACACGTGAAACAGAGGTATGACCGCCAGAATGACCATCAGGGCGCTGATGAGTGCAGCCAGGACATTGGCCACCTTTCGTCGCAAGCGCCTCCCCACATTCAAACCTCCCTTCCGGCCCGGGCCATCAACCGGACCACCAGCCAACGGGACAACAGGCTAAACAGGGCCGTCACGATAAAAAGCGTAAACCCGATCTCCGAGAGAGCCGAAAGATAGAGATGGGATGTGGCCTCGGTGAACTCGTTGGCGATGACGCTCGCCATACTGTGACCCGGTGCAAACAGGGAGGCGGATACCTCCGGGCGGTTGCCGATCACCATCGTCACCGCCATCGTCTCCCCGAGAGCCCTTCCGAGCCCCAACATTAAGGCGCCGATGATCCCCGGCCATGAATACGGCAACACCGTGGAACGAATCATCTCCCAATGGGTGGCGCCCAGGGCCAGCGCCCCTTCTTTGATCGCCGAGGGAACCACAGCCATGATATCCCGGGATAGGGAGGTTACCGTCGGCAGGATCATGATCGCGAGGATAAACCCGGCCGTGAGCAGCCCCACCCCGTAGGGCGTCCCCTGAAACAAGGGCAAGAATCCCAGGTGCGCCCCGAGCCACGGCTCCACACTGGTGCGCATCCACGGCGCAATGGCAAAAATCCCCCATAACCCGTATACCACGCTCGGGATTGCCGCCAAAAGCTCAATGATAAAGCCCACCACCGATGACAGCCATCCCTTGAGGTACTGGGTCAGAAAAATCGCCGATCCGATACCCACGAAAATCACCAAAACCAGGGCGATCAATGATGTAACCACGGTGCCGTAAACAAAGGGCAGAGCCCCGAATTCATTATTTACCGGATCCCACTGCCGCCCGATAAAAAAGCCCAGTCCAAACTCGCGGAACGAAGGCATCGACTGGATGGCCAGCAACACCACGAGAGCTGCTGCCGTCAAAAGCAAAAGGATCGCCATGGCCGACACGCCGATCCGAAACCACGTGTCGGCCTGGCGCGACAAGAACCGCAGTCGTCCCACCGCTCGACATCCTTTCCTTTAGCGTCCCATCACAGGTTGAGGTCTCGACGCTCCCCCGTCACCATGTAGATGGTCCATTCCCCGATGTTCGTAATGTGGTCCGCCACCCGCTCTAAGCTCTGGGCCACAAACAGGAGTTGGGTTGCCTGGCGAATCGTGGAGGGATCTTCGATCATCAAAACCAGGAGTTCTCGAAAAATCTGGCTATACAGGTGATCCACATCGTCATCCCGGTCGGCCAACGTCTGGGCCAGATCGGCATCCCGGTCCACAAACGCCCGGAGGCCGATGCCCAGCATCTCCTGGGCGATCTCCCCCAGGCGCGGAATGTCGATCAGGGGCTTGATCAGCGTTTCTCCAGACAATTTCAGCGCCGTCCGGGCAATGTCGACCGCGTGGTCCCCCATCCGCTCCAGATCGGTGACCATTTTCAGCACCGTCCCGATGGTCCGAAGGTCACCGGCCATCGGTTGCTGCAGGGCGATGAGGCGCAAACAGCGGTTTTCGATCTCCACCTGCATGTCATCCAGCTGGTCATCCCGTTCGATCACCTGCTCCGCCAAAGACTGGTTCAGTTCTTTTAAGGCGGTTACACTATCGCGCACAGCCTGGCTGACCAGCCCGCCCATCGCCAAAAGACTCTGCTCCAGGGACTCCAACTCTTCGTGAAACCCGCTGCGCGTATCCACCACGGTCGCCTCCTTTAGCCGAAGCGGCCGGTGATGTAGTCCTCCGTACGTTTATCCTGGGGTTTTGTGAACAATTCGTCCGTGCGATTCACCTCCACCAGTTCACCATTCAGGAAAAACGCCGTGTAGTCCGACACCCGGGCCGCCTGCTGCATATTATGGGTTACGATCATAATAGTATAACTCTCTTTTAGTTCTGTAATCAATTCTTCAATTCGAAGAGTAGAAATGGGGTCCAGGGCGGACGTCGGCTCGTCCATGAGCACCACCTCCGGTTCCACCGCCAAAAGTCGCGCAATGCACAGTCGTTGCTGCTGACCCCCGGAAAGACCCAGGGCCGGCTCGTGGAGTCGATCTTTGATCTCGTCCCAAAGGGCCGCCCGGCGCAGGGAACGCTCCACAATCTCGTCCAGCTTCTTCTTGCTCCGGGTACCGTGGATGCGCGGCCCGTAGGCCACATTGTCGTATACCGACATCGGAAACGGGTTTGGACGCTGAAACACCATCCCCACCCGCTTTCGCAAATCCACCACATCAATGCGCGGCCCGTAGATATCCATCCCGTCGATTCGCACCGTTCCGGTGATACGCACCCCGGCAATCAGGTCGTTCATTCGGTTCAACGTGCGGAGAAACGTCGATTTTCCGCACCCGGACGGGCCGATCAGGGCCGTGATCGCCCTCCGGTGGACGCCCATCGATACATTGAACAACGCTTGCGCCGATCCATAGAACAGATTCAATTGTTCCACATCGATTTTGACCTCACCCGCAGCCGGCAAGGCGTCCATGACCATTCCTCCCCGCGCCGCCACCTACCGTGCACAGCCGGCGGCACACTGCTTTTAGTCTATCGAACAAACGTAAATAGATCATGAACCGAATGTGAACCTTGGGTAAATACAATTTTACAGACCATCTATACAAATCTCACAACGAGACAACATAAAACCATTACAATAAGAAGACACAAGCACGTTTCGTTCTGGGAGGCTGGCCGAGGTGGAGCGAATCCTGGTGGTCGATGACGAAGAAGCGATCCTCGCGGTCCTGCAGTTTCATCTTGAAAAAGCCGGATATGTGGCCGAAACCGCAACCCACCCCGAGGAGGTGTTTCAGCGCCTTCGGGAGGGGGAGCCGGTGGACCTCATTATTCTGGATCATATGCTTCCAGACATGAGTGGATTGGACATCTGTAAAATTCTCCGGCAAGAAGGAATCACGATCCCGATTATTTTTCTGACCGCACTGGACGACGAAGTGGAGCGGGTCCTGTGCTTGGAGATGGGCGCCGACGACTACATCACCAAACCCTTTCGGCCCCGGGAATTGGCGGCCCGGATTCGGGCCGTCCTCCGAAGGTACCAACTGTCCGGCGACGGGGAGCGGCGCAGTGCGGACGTGCTCCACGCAGGACCCGTCATCATCGATTTGGCCAAACATACCGTGACCGTATTCGGGCAGGAAGTTTCCCTGACCTTGAAAGAGTTTCAACTGCTGCACCATCTTGCTGAACATGCCGACAAAGTGGTCACCCGGGACACCCTCCTCGATCATATCTGGGGATTTAAATACACGGGCGACACCCGGGTGGTGGATGTGCACATCAGCCACTTGAGAAACAAGATCGAGCCGAACCCCGCTTCCCCCCAATTGATCAAAACGGTCCGTGGGGTCGGTTACAAATTGATCACCGGGAGGGCGGTGCCGGGGGATGACCCGGAGGAGGATGAGTAGGTGACAAGGGGGCCCTTCCATACTTTCCGGGCCCTCGGCACTCGCCGGCTAGGTTCTAGCCACGAGCGCTCCCGGCTCCTCAACCGGGGCGGGCCCGGCGGACCCTCCGGAGCCCGGCTCGGGCACCTCGATCTTTCCGGAGGGGACTTCTCGAGAAGCCGCCTCATTCTCCTCCGCCCCGGAGTCCGGCTCAGACCCCGTTTGTTGCTCATTCTCGGAATCCGGGGGAGACGCGGACGGCTTCGATAAGGACGTGTTCTGCAATCCCCAAAACGAGATCACATCGAGTAAGGACTCTCCAAGCCCTTCCAGATTTTTCATCTCCTGTTTCAATAAGCGGAACAAGTGGTGCTGCTCCCCGAACCCCGACGATAGCTCTTGGGTGGCCGCCGACGTCTCCCGGGCGACCTCCAGCACCCCTCGCATGTTTTCCACCATGGACTCCCGGGCGACCGCCATCTGCGCCTGGGCGCCGGCCATCTCTTCGATGCGAGTCGCTATCCCGCCGAGGGCTGACACCACCTGATCGAACGCCCCCTTAGCCCGTCCTGCCGTCTCCACCCCTTGAACCAAACCCCGACGGCTCTCCTCCATCGCCTGGCGGGCTTCGGCGGCATCCGCCCCGACCTCCGCCGCCCGCCGCTGAATCTGGGCGGCGTTGTCCCGACTCTGTTCGGCGAGACTTCTAATTTCCTCCGCCACCACCGCGAATCCCCGACCCTCAGCCCCGGCCCGGGCGGCCTCGATCCCGGCATTCAGCGCGAGAAGTTCCGTCCGGCGAGCCAATCTGCTCACCAGGTCCACCGCCTCGGAGATGACCAGACTGTGGTCGGCCAGACGGCCCACCCGAGCTCCCGCTTCTTCCATTTTTGCCACGAGATTCTCCCAACTCCGCTCCCAGGCCTCCATGACCGCTCGGGCGTCCTGGGCCACGCCCCGGGCTTCGACGGACTGTTTCACCACTCCGCGGAACTGCGCCTCCCAGCCAGCCAAAAGCTGGGCCAGCACCTCCAGTTCCTCCCGGGCCCGGGCCGCCTGCTCCGCCTGATGAGCTGCACCCGCGGCGATCTGTTCCGTGGACAGGGAAAGGCTAACCGCCACCTCCTCGGCCGTGGAGGTACTGCCCTTCGCCCGACCGATTCCTGCACCCAGAGTGTGGGCCGCCTCCCGGAGGCGACCGGATACCTGAGTCATCTTTTCCACCATGACCAGATACCCCCTAGCAAGGTCCCCCACCTCATCCTTCCGCAGAGCTGTCCTCTTCATTCTCGTTCTCTCCATATCAGAGAGCCGCAGTTCCCCCCGGGCCACCCGGCGAATCCCCCGGGCGGCCAGCTGAATCGGCCGGGCCAACCCTCCGGCGGTCAAGGCACTGAGCACCATCGAAATCACCAAGAGCATGGCGGTGGAAACGATCAACGTCCGCTCCAACACCGCGGCCCCCTGGGTCAGATCCGAGACCGGCCCGCCAGCAGCAATGACCCAACCCCAGTCGGGAACCGTATCATAGGCCGCAAAATGCGGTTCAACCCCTCCCCCCGGCGCAGCCCACTGGTATTCCATCGTTCCGCGACCGGTCTGCACCATCTTTTGCAACCATGAACCATCGCCGCCGGACGTGGGCGTGCCGCTGGGTGGGACCGCAAAAGTCGGGGCCTGACCGCCTGTGGCCCCATCGCCCGCCTTCACCGCAAAAGCGTATCCCCGGGAACCGATATGTACACTCCGGATATGATCGGCCAGCCGGTCCATATACGGTTGCAGGGCGACCTCAATACCGATGGCGCCCACCACATTCCCTCGATCATCCGCCAGGGGCATGTCGTACACTTGATACAGCCGCCCTTGAATCATGACGACTCCGGAGTAGTAGGCCCCTTTGCTCAGAGACTGCAGTTCCTGGGGAGACAGGGGCGCCTCTCCCAACACCCGTCCCTGGCCGTCTTTTAACGAGGTGAGCGTCCGGACGAAAGAATCCCCCCGTCGCACGGCGATGCTCACATCGGTACCCGTAAACTGGGTGAGCTGGGCCAAGAACTGTTCATTGCCGCTTACTTTTTCTTTGCCGAAGTAAAGGCCGTCATCCCGGGCCGCCGGGGCTCCCTGATCGGCCCGCAGGCGCGAGATCAAAAAGCTGGCTTGCTGATAGCCTTGATTCGCCCTTTGTACCGCCACACCTTGAAGTTCTCTCCCCGACTGCACCAACAGACCGACAATCTGTGTGGTCTCCTCCGCCGCTCTTTGCTGGGCCTCGTGTTTGACCAAGATGACCGAGAGAACGCCCAAGCATCCCAGTGCAACCAGCAGCAAAAGACCAGTCACTGCTGACAACCGCCAGCGTAGCGACGAAAACCCCTTACCCCATTGCACCCTGACCACCCCGCGCCAAAGATGACGTCAACGTCAAAGCGAAAGAACCTTCAGGCCAAGCGGTGTTCGCAGCCAAAAAAACGGCGGACGAACGGGAACGTCCTCCCGCCCGTCCGCCGCACGCCCCGCATGGGCACCGGTCACGGCTGCCGACACCCTCCCCAGGCGTCCGATCGTTATTGCATCACCGGCTGGCCGCCTGCCTGGATCTGCTTCAACAGCCCCACCGCCATCTCCTGCACATTTTGCGGCAGGGGAGCATACTGAATGGTGGTCGCCAGCTTCTGCCCATCCGTCACGACATACTTCATCACGTCGAGTAAAGTCTTGGCTTTGTTGGCGTCTTGCTGGTCTTTCCAGAGCAGTACCCAGGAGTACCCGGCAATGGGATAACTGCCGTCTCCCGGCGCGTTCACGATGGAGAAGTTATCCGCGCTGACGTTCGGGAACTGGGAGGCCGCCGCCGTCACCGATTCCAAGGTCGGAGCCACGTATTTGCCCGCCTTGTTCTGCAGGGCCACATAACTCATCTTGGTCTCCAGCGCGTAAGCCAGCTCCACGTATCCGAAGGCACCGGTGGTCTGCTTGATCTGGCCGGCTACGCCTTCGTTCCCCTTGGCGCCGAGGCCGCCGGGCCACTGAACCGATTTACCTTTGCCAATCGAGGACTTCCACTCCGGGCTCACCGTGCTCAGGTAGTCGGTCACGATATAGTTCGTCCCACTGCCGTCAGATCGGTGAACCGTGGTGATCGGTAGGTTCGGCAACTGGACATCGGGATTCAACGATTGGATCGCAGGATCATTCCAGTTTTTGATCTTGCCGAGGAAAATCTTCGCCACAACATCCGGGGTCATCTTCAGTTGTTGGGTGACGTCCGGCAAATTGTACGCCAGGGCCACACCACCCAGAGCCACCGGGATCTCCACCACATCGCCACCCGACGCTTTGGCTTTCGCGTATTCATCTTTGTTGAGCGGCACGTCGGTGGCACCAAAGTCCACTAACTTCTTGGTGAACTGCTCGATTCCGCCCCCGCTCCCGATGGACTGATAGTTGACTTCCACATTGGGATGGGCGTTTTTGTATTCCGCGAAGGCCTTAGAAAAATACGGATAGTCGAAGGTCGATCCAGCACCGGTCAGCTGAACCCTGGCCTGACCGCCACCGGTTTGATTGGTGTTGCCCGGGGTGGCACTGCTTCCGCACCCAGCTAACAGGGTGGCCGTAAGAGCCAGGACCCCAAAGGGCTTCCAAACCCGTTTCACAATTTGCATCCTGTGCGCTCCTCCTTCTTATCATTTCGACCCCAAGTATAGCGATCCGATCTAAACGCAACATGAACCCACTTTAAAACTTATGTAAAGATCTCGCCGAATCTCGCAAAAAACGGTGCATCTTCGATACGACCGCACCGCCTTCGTACGAGAATCAAAGCCCTGACCCCCCTTCCACCAAGTAGAATCCCGTTTGGTTTTTGAGAACCCCCGGGACGATTTGCTAGAATAGACCCGTGCCGTACCGGGCATCCACCGTTCAAACGCCATGCGGTGCCCTGCGGGTGAGAGAGGAGGTCCCTGATCGATGACCCTCGATTCTCAGGAAAAATCTAGATTTCCTTGGAAACAGACCTTTGTCGCCTTTTTTCTCCTCATTGTATTGGCCATCCTGCTGGAAATCGGGTCAGATCTCGTCACCAGCCGACTCGCCAAGGAATACCGCACCGTCTTTTCCACAGGGACGGCGGTGTTATGGGTTGTCATCGGTTTTCTCCTGGTGAACCGCATGCGGCGCATCCTCATGAGCATCGTCTATCACACGCCCCGACACGCCAGCATGTGGAACCTCGGGGTCAACGTCCTGACGGGATTTGCGTACTTATTCGTGGCGGTGTTCAGCCTCCGCATGGCCAACACCTCGGTCAGCAGTCTGTTGGTCAGCGGCGCGGTGACCGGCGTCATCGTCGGAATCGCAGCCCAGTCCACCTTGGCCAATATTCTGGCGGGCCTCGTGATCATGACCTTGAGACCTTATACGCTCGGCCAGCGCATTACCTGCCGTTCCTGGATGTTCTCCGGCGCAGAGTACACCGGTGTCGTCGAGGAATTGAACCTGTTTTATACGGTGCTGCGGGATGGGGAGATCACCCGGGTTCTCCCGAACTCCACCGCCGTGGTGGCCGCCGTCACCATTCATTCCGAAGACACAGCCTACAGCACCTTCACCCTCGGGCTCCCGTACCATTGTCCCCTGTCCGCCGCCCGGGAAAAACTCCGGACCTTGGCCGGGCCGGGAACGGACCTTTGGGTAGACTCCTTCGGTGAGAAAGCGGTCCAGTGCCGTGCCCGCATCCCCGCCGGCGACCCCGACGCGTTGCGGCGTCTTATGGTATGGGCCGAAACCTTTTCGCGAGATGCAGGGTCTGCGGAACGTGAAGACCTGCAGCTTGGCGTCCAATCCAGCGGTACCGGAGAGCGCGAAAAAAGTCTGTCAAAGGATCTATCCCCCGATGGTGACGGGATACAAGCACGCGACCCGGCCCGCCCGCCGAGTCCTGAGTCCTCTCGGAACCGAGGGCTCGGCGAGTCATGACTTTCCGACAATTTTTCCTGCGGACGGCCCTTTTGGCGGCCGTTTGGGTCCTGATCCTCGCCCCGGCCACCGGGAGCCGGGATGTCTTCGATACGCCGGTTCGAACCTTGCTCATAGCCGTTTTGCTTGGCGTGGCGAGTTCCTTCATATGGTTTGCCCTCGAAAGGTCGTCCACAAAACACCGGCGCCGCAGAAAACGAAAAAAAACTCCCGTCCGCAGGAGGAAGACAGGTGCCCGAACCCGCAGGGGCCGAAAATAGGAACAACGGGAAAACATCTACGAAAAAAAGGCGCCCGAAAGCGCCCTTTTTTTGTAGGTTCAATGGCACTGAATTCCTTGCATCGCCCGCCCGGGCGGGAGCAAGCCGTTCAACCGTTCAGCAGTTGCCGCAACACCGTTTGCAGAATCCCGCCATTCCGGTAGTATTCAATCTCCACCACCGAGTCCAGGCGCACCAAAGCTTCGAACTCCCGGCGCCCGCCGTCTTCACCCACCGCGGTCACCCGGACGGTGGACAGGGGCTTGATGTCATCGGAGAGACCTTGAATGTCAAACCGCTCTTTTCCGGTCAACCCCAAGCTCTTCCAGCTCTCTCCCTTGGTGAACTGGAGCGGCAATACCCCCATCCCCACCAGATTCGAACGGTGGATCCGCTCAAAGCTCTCGGCCAGGACCGCTTTGACACCGAGGAGCATCGTGCCCTTCGCCGCCCAGTCCCGGGAACTTCCGGTGCCGTACTCTTTGCCCGCCAAAACCACGAGGGGCGTGCCGTCCGCCTGGTATTTCATCGCCGCATCATAAATCGGCATGGTCTCGCCGGTGGGCAAATACACCGTCACTCCGCCCTCGGTGCCCGGGGCCAACAGGTTTCGAATCCGGATATTCGCAAAGGTTCCCCGCATCATGACCTCGTGGTTGCCCCGCCGGGAGCCGTAGGAGTTGAAATCCCGGCGTTCCACGCCGTGCTCCATGAGGTATTTGGCCGCGGGGGAATTCGGCGCGATACTCCCCGCCGGGGAAATGTGGTCGGTGGTCACCGAATCCCCCAACAAAGCCAGAACCCGTGCACCGCGAATATCCGCGATATGACCCGCTTCCCGGCTCAGATTGACAAAGAAGGGCGGTTCTTGGATGTAGGTCGAGTCAGCGTCAAAATGATACAACTCCCCTTCGGGAGTGGGCAGGGCGTTCCACCTCTGGTTCGCCGTGAGCACATGGGCGTACTCCTCGGAGAACAATTCCGCCGTCACCGCCTGTTGAATCGCGGCTTGGACCTCTTCGGAAGACGGCCAAATGTCTTTGAGATATACGGGGTTGCCATCGCGATCCGTCCCCAGGGGTTCTTTTGACAGGTCGATATCCACCGTTCCGGCCAGGGCGTAGGCCACCACCAAAGGCGGAGACGCCAGATAGTTCGCCCGGACGAGGGGATGAATCCGGCCCTCAAAGTTCCGGTTGCCGCTGAGTACCGCCGCCACGGTCATATCCTTCTCCTGGATCGCCTCGGCCACCTCGGGATCCAGGGGACCACTGTTCCCGATACAGGTGGTGCACCCGTATCCCACCACCGCAAAACCGAGCTGCTCCAGGGCTGGCAACAGTCCTGCCCGCTTCAAATAGGCCGTGACCACCCGGGAGCCGGGAGCCAGGGAACTTTTCACATAGCGCGGCTTTGTCAGCCCTTTTTCCACGGCCTTTTTCGCCAACAGGCCCGCACCGATCATCACCGAGGGATTTGAGGTGTTGGTACAGCTGGTGATGGCGGCGATGACCACCGCCCCGGTGCGCAGAGTCTCCCGGCTGCCGTCCGGGTATTTTACATCCGAAGTACGAGCCAGGCCCTCTTTGCCGAATCCAAAGCCGCCCTGATCCACCGGCGATTCCACCGCTTTTTCAAAGGACGCCTTTAAATCCGGCAACGGCACCTTGTCCTGGGGCCGCTTCGGACCCGCCAACGTCGGTTTCACGGTGGAGAGATCCAGTTCCACGATGTCGCTGAATACCGGCTCGGGAGCCTCTTCGGTATGAAGCAGCCCCTGGGCTTTCAGATACGCCTCCGCCAAAGCGACATCTTCAGCCTTTCTCCCGGTCAACCGCAGGTAATCCAACGTTCTTTCATCGACAGGAAAATATCCCATCGTCGCGCCGTATTCCGGCGCCATGTTGGCGACCGTCGCCCGGTCCGCCACGGTGATAGAGGATAATCCGGGGCCGAAAAACTCGACGAATTTCCCCACCACACCCTTTTTGCGCAGAAGGTTCGTCACCGTGAGCGCCAGATCTGTGGCCGTCGACCCCTCGGGCAGGCGGCCGGTCAGCCGGAACCCGATCACTTCCGGGATGAGAAAATACAGCGGCTGGCCCAGCATCCCGGCTTCCGCCTCGATGCCGCCAACGCCCCAACCGAGTACGCCCAAGCCATTGATCATGGTGGTGTGGGAGTCGGTGCCGACCAAGGAATCGGGAAAAAGGACCGTCTCATCCCCGTCTTCCCGCCGTCCCACCACAGAAGCCAAGTACTCCAGGTTCACCTGGTGGACGATGCCCGTCGATGGTGGCACCACCCGGAAGTTCTCAAAGGCGCCCTGAGCCCAGCGCAAAAACCGATAGCGCTCTTCATTGCGCTGAAACTCCAGCTCCATATTGCGCTCCAGGGCCTCGGGGGTGCCGTACAGGTCGACTTGAACCGAATGATCGATCACCAGGTCCACCGGGACCAAGGGGTTGATTTTGCCCGGATCGCCGCCCATCTCTTTGACTGTCCGCCGCATCGCCGCCAGGTCCACCACCGCAGGCACGCCGGTGAAATCCTGAAGAACGATGCGGGCCGGCTTAAAGGGGATCTCCACAGGGTGACGGTGACTCTCCTGCCAATTGGCCAATTTCTTGACATGTTCCTCGGTGACCCCTTTGCCGTCCACCTGCCGCAGTGCCGCCTCCAACAACACCCGAATGGAGTAGGGGAGTCGAGAAATCGGGCCCACGCCCTGTTTTTCCAGGGCGGGCAGGCTGTAATAAACGTAAGACTTCCCCCCCGCCTCAAGCGTCCGCCGGGTTTGAAATACGTCCTGACTTGCCATCATTTTGCACCTCGCCTTTTACCATGATCGGTGTCCCTGTTGCAAACAGCTATAGTGTAGCGCATTTCCTCTTTTTCGTGAACGTTTTACCAAGCTGTTTCGTCGAACCCGGCCTGCTGTGCCTATTCCCAGTGTGTCGATTCGCCCTTCGGATCATCCCAAAAACGCGCCTTTGGGGCCTTCCGTCATAAACTTTTTGACCCGACCTTGGAGATCTTTACAACTCGGTCCTTCTTCACAGCTATAATGGATTTTGGGAGTAGAATCCCGAGCATTCGCGAAAGATGGGGAACGATGGCATGGAAACAGACGCGTTGGAGAACTTCCTAAAGGAGAGAAAACCGAGGATTCTGGGCAGCGAAGGTATGGTGCAAGCGGCCGTGGCGCTGCCTCTCCTGGAGGGAGACGGAGGATGGCAGCTGGTCTTTGAAGTGCGCTCCCACCGGCTTCGCCGCCAACCCGGCGAAATCTGTTTCCCCGGCGGACAAGTGGAACCGGGAGAAGATCCGGCGATGACGGCCATTCGGGAAATGGGGGAAGAGCTGGGGCTGCCAGAAAATCGCATCAAGGTGTTGGGGCCGCTCGACATTCTTGTAAACCCGTGGCGGACCATCGTCTACCCCTACGTGTGCCGGATTGACCCCGAACCCCTGCGTCCAAACCCCGATGAAGTCGAAGAAGTATTTTGTGTCCCCGTGGATTACTTTCTCCGTCATCCCCCGGAGGTGCACCACGTCCACCTGGACGTGCACCCCGAGGAAACTTTCCCCTTCCACCGTATTCCCGGCGGGCGCAACTACCCCTGGACCCGGGGACAGACACCGGAGTATTTTTACGAGTACAAAGGGAAAGTGATCTGGGGACTCACCGCCCGGATCCTGAAACATTTTCTCGATCTTACGACAACAGGTAAAAGCCGGTAGATGTGGGGCATCCGGGGCCCGAGACCGGACGGTCCCTCTTCCGGGTTACCCGTCCTCAATATGGATAAAGGCATATCGGGTTTCCCGGGTCCAAGCCGGGCTGTCGCCATAATCCCAAAGTCGATGGTAACTCGCGGTGGTGTGTGCGTTCACCAAGGGCTGTCCCTCGGGATCAAAATCAACAACGACAGCGGCGTGCTGCCACGTTCCATCCCCGTTCCAGTCGTAGAGGATGATGTCCCCCACGTATAAGCGTTGGGGAAGGTCCACAAACCGCACTTTCCCTTCCCTGGCCTTCTGCACCATATACCAATACAGACTGTGGGAGACAGCCCAACTCAGACTCCAGCGGTCCTCACCGCCTTCCTTCCAGGCGTACCACCACCCTTGCTCTGGCCGCTCGGCAGGCTCCATGGGAAAACCCCCATGCCACAGGCATTGGGAAACAAAGTTGGTGCAATCGACCCGAAAGGCGCGAAAACGCGGATTGTACCCGTCCCACCACAGTTCGGCGTATTTGAATACTTGGAGGCGGTCAAAACGGCGAAAAGAAAACAACTTGCGCCAGCGCTCCCGCCACCATCCCGGAGCCCGGTCCGCACTTTTCCCCTCTTGCTCCTGGGGGGAAGTTCCCCAAACCGCCCGATCGGCATCATTCAGCGGCCGCTCTTCCACAATTCTCCATGTACCACCTGCCGGAAGGAGGGCGAGACGCCAAGGATAGATTCGCCGTTCTTCTCCAACGTCTTCCCCGGTCCGGTACAACAGTTGCACGTGTTCCAAGACGTCCACCCACAGTTTTTCAGTGGATAAACGCGCAGACGCCGGTTTTTGACTTTTGGGATCACCAGGCCCGTTTGTCAGTTGTCGGTGAACCCGGCGAGTGTCGACCCGGGTAACGGATTGGAGGACCGTTCGGCGCCGACGGGCCAATCGTTGGTACCACAGCAGGGCTTCCTGACAACCGTGGACGCGAGAAGACGCCACCATCCGGCTGAGCCCCGCTCCGCCCTGGAACCAGATTTGATTTTTCTGTTCATAATACGTGCGAATTGCGTCGGCCCACCCCGGGTGGTTCACCGCCCCCGCCTCCTCGCGACCGCCTCTCCTTTTTTCATATGCGGCAAACGGAACGGTTCATCCCTTTTCAGCTGATAAAAGGCTGTGATAAACTACTGGATGAAACGAAGTTTTGTACGGTGAAACAGGGTCGGGGAGGATGCGGATGTGGCGGAGGGACAACGTGGCACCGTCCGAGCAGTGGAGCGGGCGCTAGACATACTTCTCTGTTTCTCCAGTACCGAGATGGAACTGGGTTTGAGCGAAATTTCAAAGCGGGTCGGTCTACACAAAAGCACGGTTCACCGGCTTTTGGCCTCCTTGGAAAGCCGGGGGTTCATCCGCCGGGACCCCCGTACAGATAAGTACCGCCTGGGTTGGAGCATTCTCGAACTGGTTAGCAATATCCACCAATCCGGGGATCTGTCCACGTTAGTTTTGCCGGAGATGACCCGGCTGCGTGACTTGTTGGATGAAACGGTGAGCCTCTACATTCGCTCTGGCACGGAACGGATTCGCATTCAGGCGGTGGAAAGCCATCAACCAGTCCGCCGGGTGGCCAATATCGGGCAGCGCCTTCCTTTGTACGTCGGCGCATCCGGGAAAGTCCTTCTGGCCTGGTCGCCCCCCGAAGTGGTGGATGAAACGCTCAACGATCCGAGAGTCCCGGACCGTTTCGATCGAGAAGAGTTCCTTCGCCAATTGCAGCAGGTTCGGGAGAATGGGTACGCCGTCAGTATCGAGGAGCGAGAGGCGGGAGCAGCGGCGGTGGCGGCGCCCGTTTTCGATCGGGGCGGTGCCCTCGTTGCCGCCTTATCCGTTTCCGGGCCAGCGGATCGGTTCACTCCGGAAGCTATGGACCGTTTTGCTCCCGCCGTCATGACCTCCGCCCGGGTGATTCACCAACTCCTCACCGCCGGCTAACCCGAACGGCAGAAACCGGGGCAAGCTAAAACCGGCTGGAAATTATGCAGATTTCAGGGGGTAATACAGTGGCTGAGAAAACGGTGATCGTCATGGAAGGAGACCAGACCGGGCAAGAGCTGTTAGAAGAGGCGCTTCGAGTGCTCGATGCCTCGGTCATCGGGTTTGAGATCGAATTTCGCCGCTTCGACCTGAGTCTTCAACACCGCCGGGATACGCGGAACCAAGTGGTCCACGAGGCTGCAGCGGCGATGCGGGAAACCGGCCTGGGAATCAAGGCGGCCACCATCACCCCGGAAGCGAAAGGAGACGTGGGGAGTCCAAACGCGATTCTACGGGAAGAGATCGACGGAACGGTCATCGTGCGCACGGGTCGCCGGATCCCCGGGCGGGCCCCTTTAACCGGGGTTTACGCACCGATCTCCGTGGTGCGGATGGCGGTGGACGACGCCTACGGAGCGAAGGAATGGCGGGAGGGAAACGGGCTCGATGAGGTGGCGTACCGAACCGAACACATCTCCCGACGGGTCTGCCGACAAGTGGCCGAATTCGCCTTCCAGCAGGCCAAACGGATGAAGGCAAAAGTTTTTGGTGGGCCCAAATACACCGTGAGCCCTGTGTACGAAGGAATGCTCAAGGAGGAACTGGATGAGGCGGCAAAGCGGCACCCGGAGGTCCGCTATGAACCGCAATTGATCGACGCCACCTACGCCCTCCTGTTAACCACCAGTGGAGAACCCTTGGTGATCCCTACCCTCAACCGGGACGGGGATTGCATGAGCGACCTCGTTCTCCAGATGTTCGGTTCCATCGCGGGGTCGGAGTCCCTCCTGTTATCCGTGGATGATCATTTGCGGCCCAAAGTGGTGATGGCGGAGGCGCCCCATGGCACAGCGCCCGCTCTGTACGGAAAGAATGTCGCCAACCCCATGGCCATGATCTTGGCCGGGGCAGCCCTTTTGAGCTACTTCGACACGGAGAATGCCACGGCAGCCAGCCGGGCGATCTACGAAGCTGCCCTGGAGGCGGTGGCGGACGGAGTGCGAACGGCAGATTTGGGGGGCAGCACCAGCACAACGGAATTCACCGACGAGGTCATCCGCCGGGTGCGCACCAAACTGGAGGTCTGGGAAACTTTGGGCGAAGCTGGCGCCCGGTGAGGGGCGACCGTCTATACCGCCGCCCTCCGGGCTTCATAGGCTACGATGATGCCGATGCTCGGAGGTGACTTTCGATGGCCGAATCCATCCCACCTTGGCTAAAACATTTATGGAAAGAATTCACAACTCCCCCCGCCTTCCTGGCGAAGGCCAGTGAAGCCCCTGAAAAGGTCAAACCGGCGAAAGACCAGGCAAAGGCCGTCAAGAATGGAACGGGAGACAAGAAAAAGCCATCTTGGGCAAAACCCGCTCCTTCCACTCCCGCCTCAGAGCCGGAAAGCCCCTGGGACGAGGAAGAGGGGGAGGGGGACCTGCCCGAGGTCCACGTGCGGCCGAAGCCCTCGAAGCCTCCGTCCCCCACGGGAAAGCCAAAAAAATCCGCCTCCCCGGCGGCCGGCCACGCCGGGGATTCTTCTCCCCCCCGCCCCACGCCCCGTCCAACGGCCAAATCTTCGGAATCCATCGCCGTTACCTCCCTGGGGGTGCGGACAGAGTTGGAGCGGTGGGGCTTCGACTCCAGCGTATTGGCCGCCTATCCCTATGTCTTTACCCGGGTGTCCCGACACGGCAGCGCCCTCCGATTGCAGAGCGCCCGGACCACCCTCGTCTTAAAGCGTTCCCCCCACAGTCCCCTCCATGTGGAGGCGATGCACCGCGCGCTGGATTACGCCTCTCGCCGGGGCGGCCCGGTGCCCCGCTGGATCACCCCTCGGCACACCGGCTCGACCCGGGCTTCTGACACGCCCTTTGTCCGGGGGGATGACGGATTGTACTACGCCATGGAGTGGATCGACGGCCGGGAGGTGGATTTGGCTTCAGCGGCGGACATGGCAAAAGCCTCGCAAAGTCTCTCCAAGTTCCACCAAGTGACCCATCGCTGGGTCAACGATGAAAGCACCGGGGAAGAGCGCCGTAACCTCCCCTCGGCTTTCGACATTGTCAGCCGACTCGCCCGGCGAACCGAAGAAATGGAAAAGGCGCTAAAACGCGCCGAAATCGTCAATGAAGAGCAGGACGATGACCTCTTCTACCTGGAGCACGCCCCGGTGTTCCTCCGCCAGGCCCATGAAGCCCTCGACCGGCTCCTCGCCCCGGAGTGCCAGCGCCGCCTCGAGCAGGAACGGGAGAGCCCGGCGGTGTGCCACATGGATCTGACTCCATCAAACCTGATCCGCAAAGGTCAGGTGGTATACTTGGTGGATTTTGACTACCTCGCCTACGCCCCCCGCACTCTGGATCTGGCCCACCTGTTGCGACGGGGCCTACAAAAAGCCAATTGGGCGCCAGAACTGGGGTTGACCGGCATCCTGCAATACAATACCGCCGTCACCTTGACCCGGGTCGAGTACCGCCTTCTGCAGGCCTTCTTGGCGTTTCCCCACCGCTTCTGGCGCACAACCCACCGCTGGCAGCAGGGGGACCGGCACGACGACCAGGTTCTCAGAGAATTTCGCCGCTGCGTCCGGGAGGAGCCGGCCCGGAAAAAATTCTTAGAGTGGTTTCGCCGACAAGCCCTGTTGTGAAAGCAAAGCCTCCATCCGGGCCCGCACCCGGGAGTCCGTCTCCCGTTCGGCGGCCTCCACCAGGGCGGCCCACCCTTCGGGGGTGCAGATCCGGGCGAGGGCCCAGGCGGCGGCGCTGCGCACCTCGGGCCGCCCATCGCCCAACCGATCGATCAACGGGGGGACCGCCCGGGGATCCCGCCAGGTTCCGAGCGCCGAGGCGGCGTTTCGGCGAAGGGTGTGCACCCCCCGCCACGCCACCGCCGTAACCCCGAACCTCCGCTCGAAAGATCGCCGGGACATGGTGAGAAGCTCTATCAGGTCGGGATAAGCGCGATCGAGGAATTCCCGGTCGGACTCAGGCCCGGGTTCACCGATCTCTTCCAGGAGCTCCGGCGCGCAGGCCGCCCGGCGATTGATTGGGCAGACCGCCTGGCAAATGTCGCATCCCCAGATTCGCGTGCCCATGGGGGCCTGAAATTCCTCCGGGAGAAGGCCTTTCATCTGGGTCACATACGATAGGCAGCGATTGGGATTGAGAACCCCCGGCGCCTCAAAGGCCTGGGTGGGGCACGCCCGCAGGCAGCGATCGCAGGTCCCGCACAAAGTGAAAACGTCCGGGTCAGCCTGACCGTCCACACGGGGACCTTCATTCCCCCAACGCCCCACTTCCCCAGGTGGATCGGTCCGTTCAGGTTCAATCCGCAAATCCGTCAGCAAGAGGCCCAGAAACACCCAGGAACCGTAAGGTTCCACGTACAGACATCCGTTCTTGCCAACCCGCCCGAGACCCGCCGCTTCCGCGAAGGCCCGCTCCACCAAAGGGCCGGTGTCCACCGCCGCCCGCACGGTGATCTCCCGGCCAGCCGTCGTTGCCAACCGGTCCGCTAAGGCCCCCAGCCGCCTGCGCAACACCCGGTGGTAGTCCTCTCCCCAGGCGTACTTGGAAAGCGCGCCCCTGAGACCCGGGGGGCGAGGGGTATCCCACCGCCGGTTGCGGTAGGGCATAGCCACCGCGACCACCGATTGCGCGCCGGGCAGGCTCCTCAAGGGGTCGATGCGATCCGCCGTATTCTCCGCCTCAAACTCGCACATCCACCCGGCCTGCCGTCGTTTTTCGAGAATACGGCCCAGGGATCTGAGGGGGCGCGCCGGTATGGCCGCCGCCTTCAAACCCAGGTCCGTTGCCATCCCTGCCAACTGCCGGCGAGAAATCTCCCATTCTCCTCGACAGGCCTGCTGGGCCCGGGCTTGGTCTTTCTTCATCGCTGGGGTGAAGGACCGCGGCCGGCGCTTCCTCCCGGTGAGGGCGTGGCGGCCCGGGCCAAGGCGTCACACCGCTCGTTCCACGCGTCGCCAGCATGGCCTTGTACCTTTTCAAAATCCACCCGGTGCACGTCGGTCAGCCGCAGGAGTTCTTCCCACAGCTCCCGATTCTGAACGGGCTCCTGTCGGCTGTTGCGCCACCCATTGGCGCGCCATCGCCGATGCCACCCCTGGCGGAAACAATTCACCAGATACGCCGAATCGCTGAATAACCGCACGCGACAGGGTTCTTTGAGAGCCCGAAGGGCATAGATCGCCGCCAGGAGCTCCATCCGCTGATTGGTGGTATGTTCTTCCCCGCCGGCCATTTCCCGCACGTGATCCCCGTATAACAGGACCGCAGCCCAACCCCCGGGGCCCGGATTTCCCGAACAGGCTCCATCTGTGTAAATCGTCACTTCTTTCACGACCTCACCTCATCCCCGATTATAACAAACCGCTGCCGCCGTCCGCTTTACCCGGCCAAATTTACATAGGCGGCCAACCGGCTGGGAAATCTGAAGGATGAGAAGGGGGAATCGAGATGCCGCGTGCCCGGAAACTGGCCGGCCTATCTCCGTATATTTTTGCACAACTGGAAGAGCGCGTGTACCGCCTGCGGGAGCAAGGGGTCGCGGATATCGTTGACCTCGGGAAAGCGGACCCCGATCATCCGAGCCCGGACCCCGTGGTTCGACGACTTCAGGAAACGGCGGCCGACCCGGAGAATCATCATTACCCGGCCTTCCGCGGTTCGCTGTTGTTGCGGCGGCGCATCGCAGAGTGGTATAAGAGGCGGTTCGGGGTAAACGTCGACCCCGAAACTGAAGTGATGGTGTTGTTAGGATCCAAAGAAGGCCTCTTTCACGTTTCATTGGCCTACGTGAGCCCCGGCGACGTGGGGCTCATCCCCGACCCCGCGTTTCCGGCCTACAACGACGGGATCTGGTTCGCCGGCGGCCGGGTGGTGCGAATGCCTCTTTTGCGAAAACGGGGGTTTACCCCGGATCTCTCGGCCATTCCCGAGTTCGAGGCGTCCAAGGCCCGAGTCCTGTTTTTAAATTATCCCCATAATCCCACCGGGGCGCTGGCACCGGACGATTTTATGGCCGAGGTGATTCGGTGGTGCCGGGAGCGGGAAATTCTCCTCTGTTATGACAACGCCTACAGTGAAATCACCTTTGATGGACACCGGGCCAAAAGTCTTCTTCAGTATCCCGGCGGCCGGGAGGTGGGGGTGGAGTTCACCAGCTTTTCGAAAACCTACAACATGGCCGGGTGGCGGCTGGGGGCAGCGGTGGGACACCGGGAAGCGATCGAGAGTCTCCTGGTGGTGCAGAGCCACGTGGATTCCGGCGTGTTCGCCCCCATCCAGTTCGCCGGCGCCACAGCCCTGGAAACCGTGTGGCCGGGGGATTTTCCCGAGCGACAACGGTTGATGTACCAAAAGAGGCGGGACGACGCCCTGGCCCGGTTCGCGGCCATTGGATGGCCGGTGGACAAACCGCCGGGCACCGTGTACCTGTGGGTCCCGGTCCCCGACGACATGACGTCCGAAACTTTTGCCGACAAGCTCCTGGACGAATATCACGTGGTGGTGGCGCCGGGCACCGCTTTCGGCCCGAGTGGAGAAGGGCATGTGCGCCTGTCCCTCACCACGGCGGACGAAAATGTGCACAAGGGTGTGGACCGCATCTGTACCGCCCTGCGCCGATGGCAGCCCCAAGGAGTGCCAAAGTCAGCCGAGCCGGCGCAAAAAGCCGGGATCGACCGCATCCATCAGACTTCACCCGCAGGTTGAGCCTTTTTCGGAAGCCAAAAATCGACCGGCCTTTCGGGCTCGCCCACCGGAGCAGCCATCTGCATTGACTGTCTTCACTAAACCTATCCTGCTGAACTCGTTGATAAGGGAGGACTGCCCGATGAAATGGTTCCTCACCCTCCTGATCCCCCCTTTGGCCGCAGCCCTGTTAACCGGTTGTGCCGAGCGGGCCAAGGAGTTGCGGGAACAGGCAATTCCCAGTCAGCCCCGGATCTTGAACGACAGCCCAAACCTCAGCCGGGTACCCCACGACAACCGCGGCGTCTACGGTGATCCCCGATCCGGCCTCCTGTCTGCCCGGGCTGTGGCAGACCAGCTCAACCGCCTGCCGGGCATTCGGGGAGCCGTGGTGTTGCTTCAGGGTCGCAACGCCTACGTGGGATTTCACCAGATCGGGCCGGACGACAGTCCGGAAGCCAAACGAATCGCCCGGGAGGGGCTCGATCCAACCCGGCCGGTCATCCCGCCCCGAGGGGCGGACACGGGAAAATTGGACCACCCCACCGCAGCCCGGGTGGAGAGAATCGTACGCCAAGCCCTGCCCGAGGTCAAAGTGGTGCGGATCACCACCGTCACCTCCTCGGTGGCGGAATTGCAAGGTTATGCAGCTTATATTGAGGATGGCGGCAATCCGGCCCGGTTTGTCGGCCGCTTTCAGCAGTCTGTCTCCCGCATTTGGAAAACTGGAGGCTGAGCCAACCCGGACCAACCCGGACGATGGCGGTTCAAGTTCACAACCTTCTCGAGAGTCCCTCGGGGGCGGGATGGATTTTCCCGCCCCATGCGTTCATAATGGAGAGGAAGCGCTTGTACGAGGGAGATGGACCCGGTGAAACTGAATCGCCTGCGCAACATTGCTCTCCTGCTCATCTTCGTCTCCTTTGCCGTGATGTACCTGGGGGTATTCTGGCCTCACACCGTTTTGCCTTTTACCTTGGCTGCAGGATTTCTAATCCTGATGTGGGCCATCGGGATTTATTTTCGCGTGGGAGCTGTTTCCATGCGGCTCCCCCAGGTGGAATGCCCGAACTGCCACCGGGTAACCAAGATGATCGGCCGGGAAGATGGGTGCATGTACTGCGGGACACCGGTACACCTGCCGGAAGAGCAACAAGAGCAGCGTTAAACCGGCGGAAAAGGGCTACGAACGGGGAATCGACTCTGCTCGGTTCCTCGATTTTTTGCGTTTCTGTCACCCCCAGGCGGGCGAGTGCATTTTCTAGAAAGGAGAGTCGCAACGCCCGATGAGGAAGGGGAGTCGTCCGCCATGAGGCCGAAACCGGGCGCAACCAGAAAGGGCCAAACGAAAGCGCCACGAAACCAGTTTCGCGTCCCCGGGGATCTGATGCGCCGCATGCGCCGGGAAGCGGCGGCATTGAACCTCGATGTGTGGGAATATATGGCCTTGATTGTGCACGGATCTGAAATGATCCGCCAATCCTTGATCCCGGAAGGTCTGGAAAATTCAGAGGTCCTGCGAAAAGTTTTGGGGACCCCCCTCCTGCTCGACATGGTGAAATCTACGGCCCATGCGGTGATCAAGGACGCCGTGAAGGAGTATCTGCCGGATTGGCGTTCGAAAGACCTAACTCCCGAACAGCTGATTGAATGGCTGCGCGGAATCGGTGCGAAAAAATCCCGGCCAAACGCTCGCACGCCGAATGGCCTTGGGCCCGGCGGCCCCGGCGCGGGGGGGCCTGTCCCCGGGCAGATGCCCTCGGGAGCGCCCGGGCCGGGCTATTGGCCGCCGGGGCCCGGCGTCCCGCCTGGGCTCGGCAACCCGTCTGGGCCCGGCTACTGGCCACCTGGGCCCGGGGTCCCGCCTGGGCCCGGCACCCCCTCCGCTTATCCCCGGTTTTCTCCGCCCGGATTCGGGGACGGGCTACCGGGCCTTCCGCAGTCGTCCGCGGCCCCCTCGGCCGGCCGGAACGGCCGGCCTTCCTCCGGGAGGACACCGTCGGGACCCGGGCCGGGCTCCGGTCAAAGCCGGCCGTCCGCCCCATCACCAGGTAACGGGGCGGGCCCCTCCGGGACACCGGTGCCCCTTGGCCCAGCCGATCCAGGGTTCGGTCCCTCCGGCACGCCCATCGGACCGCAGCCTGGGGCCGAAGCCTGGCCCGGGCCTGGATGGGCGGGATACGGTTACCCTCCGATGCCCACACCCCCACAAAGGGAACGGCGCCCATCGACAGGACCCGTCCAGGGCGACGCCGGGAAAGGGGGGCGCGGGCAGACGCCCAAGTCTGGCGCCAAGCCCAGCATCGCCTCGGCGCGAACGTCCATTTATGACTTACCCTGGCCACCGCCCAACCTTCTGCCGTGACAGATTTACGGGAAGGGCCTCCCGGGACTGCCGTCCACGTCCGACCCGGCCATTTCACACCTAAGGAGGTGACTCCCGTGACATTGCCGGCCTTCTTGCGGTGGGGCGTCATCTTTATGATCCTGTTTGTCGTCTATTTTTTTCTGGTGTCTGCCCGCGGCCCGGGAGCATCAGACGCCGCCTAGTGATCCCCGGCGCAGAAAACGATCTCGGCCCAGGCCGAGCGGACCCAGGGCCGGTACACCTCCGCGGCGAAAACCGCAGTCAGGCAGGAGACGTGCTCATCCGGGGGTGATTCAGGCTTCGGGACGCGCCTCCCGGCGAAAACCGAACTTCTGGCCCCGCGCCCGTTGAGACGACACTCGGTTCACTTTGGCGGCCTGGCTCCTTCCGGTCCGGCCGGGCGCCGCCTCGCCCCAGTCCCGGTCACATGGGGGAACGCCACCCCCCCATCAGCCTTCTGTCGTCCCCCCGGCCCCCGCTCTCGACCTTTGAGGCCGACGTCCTTGGGTCAGCCCCTCTCCCCGACTCCTTTCCCGCGCAAAGCGGCAGTAAGGGGCGAGGGGGCAGCGATCACAGCCTGGCGAACGGGCCGAGCAGATCTGGCGCCCGTGGTGGATTAACCAGTGGTGAGCCGCGGACCATTTCGCCTTTGGGATGCGCTTCATCAGTTGGCGTTCCGTTTCTTCGGGGGTTGTGGCATCGGCGAGCCCCAAGCGGTTGGCCACCCGAAACACGTGGGTGTCCACAGCGATGGCGGGCACCCCAAAGGCGTTGCTGAGGACCACGCTGGCCGTCTTTCTCCCCACTCCTGGCAGCGCCTGGAGCGCTTCACGGCTCTCCGGCACTTGGCCGCCGTATTCCTCCACCAGAATCCGGCAAGCCGAGACGATATTTTTCGATTTGGTCTTATATAGTCCGCACGACTGGATGTAGGGCTCGAGCTCCTCGGGGGAAAGCCGGGCAAAATCCTCAGCCGTGGGGAACTTCGCAAAAAGCGGCCCGGTGACGAGGTTCACCCGCTCGTCGGTGCACTGGGCGGACAAGATCGTGGCCACCAACAGCTCAAAGGGATTCCGGTGGTCGAGGGCACACTTGGCACCGGGATACGTTTGTTCCAACACTTCCAAGATTCGCTTCACAGGCACCCGCACCGAAACCCCTCCCATTCTCCTCTCTCCCTATGATAGCGGGTTTTCCCGAGTTTGGGAAAAGCCCATGAAACCCCGATCCCGGTCGACACGGAGCCCCGACCTTCCGGCCGCACCGTCCACCGCCAAAAGACTCAGCCCTTGCTGGAACATCACCGACAGCTTATACCTCAATTCTACCTTGTCGACATAAACATGCTCGAACAGGGATTCCCCGTCATCAAACCAGGGAAGATTTCCTTTTCGGGCTCGATCGATGAGGTCGTGAAGTTGCAAGGAATCCTCTCCCCAGATAAAGGTCGGCCTTAGAATGACGACTTTCATCTGTCCCGCGTGCATCAAAAGGACCTGTTCGGCCAACATTTTGGCCCGCCCGTAAAATGAACTGGGCCGCACCGGGTAAGGATATCGTTCAGGCCGAACCTTGGTCCCCCCGTGGCCTGTTGCGCAACGACGATACGGCTGCCCCCAGAGCACAAGCCATCGCCGCGGCCCAGAACACCGTGTGCATCGCACCCATAAACACCTCCGGAGACGGCTGCGCAACTCCGCCCGCCCCCACGGGGCCGACGGCCCCGGGACCTGCGCCCGTTGCACCCGATAAAACCCGCAGCCGGTAGGTGAATAACGACACCGACAGGGAGATCCCGAAGACCATCCCCAGATTACGCGTCAGCGCGTTCAACCCCCCGGCCAGCCCCACCTTCGCCCGGGGAACCGAGCCCATGATACTCGAATTGTTCGGTGACTGAAAGAGCCCTTGCCCAAACCCGAACACAGCGAGATGTACCGCGACCACCCAGGGGCTTACCTCCGCCGTCAGTTGGTTGAGGGCGACAAACCCCAAAGCATTCAACGCCAGTCCACCGGTGGTCAGGACGTAGGGCCCAATACGATCGGACAGCCACCCGGCGAGAGGCGCCGTCACCGCCATCACCACCGGGTTCGCCGCCATGACATACCCAGTCACAGCTGGCGATTGGTGCATCACTGTCTGGATAAAGAAGGGCATCATCACATTGACGCAGAACAATGAAACAAACGACAAAAACGCCGCGGCGCTTCCAGTGGAAAACATGCGAATTCGGTACAAGCTGAAATCCAGCATCGGATGGGGGATACGCACCTCACGCAAATAAAAAAACAACAAGATCAGCAGGGCAGCCACCATACCCCCCACCGTCGGAAAAGAAGTCCAGCCACGGCTTTCAGCCCCGAAAACCGCATACAACAGCCCAGTGATGCCTACCGCAAACATCGCGGCACCGGGTACATCGAAGGGCTCCGTGACACGACTCCGCTCCTTGGGAAGAATCCGCCAACCCGCGAAAAACGCCGCCACACCGATGGGTACGTTCACCCAGAAAATCGCCGGCCAGCCGAAATGCTCGATCAACAGCCCGCCGATCGCCGGACCGCTGAGCGTCCCCAGAGAAACTGTCGTACCGATAATTCCCAGCGCTCGCCCCCTCTCCCGCGATCCGAAGGTGGTCGCCACCAGCCCCTGACTGTTGGCCATCAAAAGCGAGGCTCCAACCGCCTGCACCACACGCATCCCAATCAGCATCTCCACTGATCCGGACACGGCGCACAAGGCCGATCCGGCCGCGAAAAGGGCAAAACCAAGGTTGTACAGCCGCCCACGCCCAAGCTGATCGGACAATTTGCCCATGGAGGGCAAAAGGGCACAAATCGTTAACAGATAGGCCGTGATCACCCACTGAACCGACGCCAACCGTACGTGAAACGTATTCGAGATCGTCGGCAGCCCAACGTTCGCAATGCTCCCATCCAGCGTGGCCATGAATGTTCCCACGGCAACGTTGGCCAAAACCCACCATTTATGTACCCGGGGAACCGGCGCCCGACCGCCGGAACCTTCCCGGATCATCGAACCCTCACAGACTTGTTCCACCCCAGGCACCCCCTTACGCCGCCATCCGCCGGGGAAAGAGAACTGTACTAAGAATGAGCATCACCGCACCCGCCCCGGCCAGAACCGCCCAATCCACCCCGAGGTGCGCCGGAGTCCCAAGGAGCAGTCCCCGCAGGCCGTCCACCAGATAACTCATCGGATTGATCGTCGCAATCACCCGGAGCCAATCCGGCATGATGGTCGTGGGGTAAAGGGCGTTGGATGAGAAAAAGAGCGGCATGGTGATGACCTGGCCGATGCCCATCATCCGCTCCCGGGTGCGGAGCAGCGCCGCCAGCACCATCGACATCCCGGAGAAAAAGGCCGCGCCGAGGACCACCGTGGCCAGAGCGCCCAGAATCCGCCAAGGGCCCCACAAGATGTGCACCCCGAGCAACAAAGCGAGGATGAGCACCATCACCGCCTGCGCGATGGAGCGGACCGAGGCACCGAGCATTTTGCCCAAAAACATCGCCGAACGCCGCATCGGCGTCGCGAGAAATTTTTGCAATTGTCCGGTCTCCCGCTCCCAGATGATCGAAATCCCGTAAAAAATCGCTATAAAAGTGACAGATTGGGCGAGGATCCCCGGGGTGAGAAAAGCGAGGTATGTGGTCTTGCCTGTAGGAATCATCCCGATGCGGCTAAAAGCCTGCCCGAACACCAGCAGCCACAACGCCGGCTGCACCGCCCGCATGAACAGCTCGGTGGGATCTTTGCGCAGCTTGCGGATCTCCAGTTCGATCAGCGTCCAGACGTGAAGCAGGTACAACCCCGGAGCCCCGGATCGTTTAACCGAGGCGCCGGGCCGTACGTCGGCTTCGGAGAACATCCCGCATCCCTCCCCCCTGCTCCTCAAAGGCGCCGGCATAATGGACGAACACGTCCTCTAATGTACCCTCCGGCTTGCCGGCGGCCACCCGCAGCTCCTCCAGCGTGCCCTGGGCGGCGATGCGCCCCCGGCTCATCATCGCCACGCGATGGCAGAGAGATTCGGCTTCCTCCATATAATGAGTGGTCATCACCACGGTCATCCCTTCCTCCTGCTGAAGCCGGCGGATGTGATCCCAGACCCCCTGCCGGGCGACGGGGTCCAGCCCCACCGTGGGTTCATCGAGAAACAGCACCTTGGGGCGGTGCATCACCGCTTGACCGATCTCCAGCCGTCGGATCATCCCCCCGGAATACGTCCTCACCGGCCGATGGGCCGCTTCGGCCAGCCCCATCGATTCCAGCGTTTCCTCCACCCGCTCCCGGCGCACCCGGCGGGGGAGACCAAAAAAGCGGGAAAATAGCAACAGATTCTCATAACCGGTGAGGGTGGCGTCCACGCTCAGCATCTGGGGCACGTACCCGATGGCCCCCCGCACCCGGCCCGCCGCCCGACGCACCGAGTATCCCGCTACAAAGGCCTCCCCTTCATCCGGGCGCAAGAGGGTGATCAACATCTTGATCGTCGTGGATTTTCCCGCACCATTGGGGCCGAGAAGGCCAAAACACTCCCCTTCCGCCACGGCAAAATCCACCCCGTCCACAGCGCACACCTCGCCAAATCGCTTGCGCAAACCGCGCACCTCCACCGTCCACCCCGCCCCCCCAAAATCCGAGGTCATCCTCATCGCCCCTCTTCCCTGACGAACTGGGCCAATTTATCCATCAACGCCAAAAGTTGTTTTTGCTCGTCGGGCTCCAGTCGGGCAAAGGGCCTTGCGAGCCGCCGAATCCACTCCTGCTCCACCGCCCGAACCACGTCTTCCCCTTGGCGCGTCAGGCGGACGGTCCGGCCCCGGGCATCCCGGGGATCCGGCTCCCGGCTGAGCCATCCCACCCGTTCCAGACGGTCCAACATCTGGGACATGGCGCTGGGGCCGACATCCACTCTCTGGGCCAACTCCCCCACCGAACACCCGCCAGTCCGCTGTAGCTTCCTGAGAATCATCCACTGCACCCGGGTGGGTTGCCGGCGGGGCTCGCCGAACCATCCCGCCCGAACGTATCGATTCACCGCCTGCAAATGTTCAAAAAAGCGCTCTAACCCCGCTGGATCCGGTCCCATCTGCTCCACCTGAGCCCCTTCCTTTCAGATCCATTATATCACGAACTAAAATATTCGATCGAGAGACAGGCCCATTTCCCGGTCGGCCCCGCCCTCTCCCTCACCCCCGGTCAGATCCTCCCGACCCCGATCCACAGCCCGAGGCCACCCGCCACAAGCCCGAGATACAGCGATGTGGCCACATATACCACGGCCTTTTTCCGATTTCCTTCCCACCAGAGAAAAAACGCCTCATAACAAAACGTCGAAAACGTCGTATATGCCCCGCAAAACCCCGTCCCGAGTAGCGCATACCAGGTCGCGGACAGGGTGCCCGCGGCTTCCCGCCCGGCCAGCCAGCCGAGGAATAATGCCCCGGTCAGGTTAATGATCCACGTGCCATACGGGAACAGCGGCATCCACTTCCGAGCCACCCAATTCCCGAGGGCAAACCGGGCCCAGGTGCCGAGAACCCCGCCGATCGCCACCCACAACGACATCATATTTGACCCCTCCGATGTATCCAGCCCATCGCCGTCTGATGGCCGGCATAGGCTAACAACAAGCCCCCCGCTACACTGGCGTGAAGATAGAGCAGGGCTTCCCAAAGATGCCCCCTTACCACCAAATGCAAGGTTTCAAGCACGAGGGTGGAAAAGGTGGTATACGAGCCCACGAATCCCGTCCCGACTCCCAGGCGCACCGCCGCGGGCAGTGACCACCGTTCTAGAGCCATGGTGAGGAAAAGGGCTAGTACGTACGCCCCGGAAAGATTGATTCCAAATGTCGCCCAGGGCCAGCCCATGGAGGGCTGCAGCAACGATAACCCGTAGCGCGCCAGACTTCCCAGGATGCCGCCTGCCGCCAGAGCCCACCACAACATTTTTCTACCGCCTCCCGCTCCAAGACCCGGCAAACGCCCGGGCTCTTTCAAAAAGAAACTCCTACTGACCACTGTCAGTAGGAGCCATCATCTGCGTAGCGCAGCCATTGGTGAGCTCCATCACCCTGGAGTTCTCTCATCCCCAGTGTACGCAGAAAGACTTGTCCCTGCAACCCGCCTACTCGTACGTATAAAACCCTTTGCCGGATTTTCTCCCGAATTCTCCCCGCTCGAACTTCTCTCGCAGGATTTCGGGCGGCTTCATGGCCGGGTCCCCGGTTTCGGCGTATTGTTGCTGCATGACATAATAATTGACATCAAGCCCCGTAAAATCCATGAGCGTAAAGGGACCCATGGGGTGGTTCAGGGCCTTGGTCGCCGCCAAGTCGATGTCTTTAAAATCGGCGATCCCCTGTTCATAGAGATACATCGCTTCCTTGAACAAAGCCATGAGCAGCCGATTCGCAACAAATCCCGAGATCTCTTTTTTTAGGAGGATCGGGGTTTTGCCGATGCGCCGGCACAGCTCCACGGCCGTATCCGCCGTGTCCTCAGAAGTTTGGGGGTTCATCACCACTTCGACGAGTTCCATGACCAGGACCGGATTGAAAAAATGCATATTGCATACGTTCTCCGGCCGCCGGGTGGCATCGGCGATTTTTGAACTGACAATGGTGGAACTGTTGGTGGCGAGGATGGCGTGGGCCGGTGCCAGCTCATCCAACCGAGCGAACAGCTCCCGTTTTGCATCGAGCTTCTCCACGATCGCCTCAATCACGTAGTCCGCATCCCCCACCGCTTCGGCGAGATCCGTCGTCCATGACAACCGGCTCCAGGCTCCGTCCACCTGTTCCCGGGATAATTTCCCCTTCTGTACCCGTTTCTCCAACTGCTCGGTCAGCACCTGCCGGGCCCGTTCGAGGCTCTCGGTCGCGATGTCCTGCACCTTGACCGGGTACCCGGCCAAAGCGCACACTGCCGCAATCTGGGTTCCCATCGCTCCGGAACCCACCACGCCGATTCGGTTCACCGCATCGATGGACACCTTTGCGTCTCCCCTCCGTATCCTATTCGTTGACATGACTTCGGTGATTGGGTAAAGCCCGTGAGCAGATCGGTTCGATCCCAAGCTCGCCCTTGTTTGTTGCCGCCTCCAGACACGGCCACCCGGTTCGACAGGTCACATCACAGTGGAGCCCCCGTCCACTGTCAGGACATGGCCGGTCACATAGCTCGATGCCGGTGAGGCCAAAAAGATGGCCACACCCTTTAATTCACCTTCCTCGCCAAATCGCCCCAGAGGTGTCCCCCGCAGAATGGTGTCTCCGTTTCGTTCGAGGATCACCCGGCTCATCTTGGTCGGGAAAAATCCCGGGGCAATAGCGTTCACCAGAATATTGTACCGGGCCCATTTTACAGCCAAATCCCGGGTTAAACTGATGATCGCCCCTTTACTGGCACTGTATCCCACGGCATCGAGCACCTCCGGAGGAGACCCGACAAGGCCCGCCACCGAGGCAATGTTGACGATCCGCCCGCCTTGCCCCCGCTCAATCATGTGCCTCCCCACCGCCTGGGACATCAAAAACGTACCGGTGACGTTGGTTTCCATGACTTTGTGCCAAGCATCCAGGGGCATATCCACCGCTGGCGTTCCCCAGGATGCGCCACTATTATTCACAAGAATATCGATGTGGCCGAAGGTCCTCAGGGACTCATCCACCACCCGGCGCACATTCTCAGGTTCCGCCACGTTACACGCCAAGGGCAGGGCCTTTCGTCCCAAAGCCCGCACCTCTTCGGCCACCTGCTCACAATTCTCCACCCTTCGGGAACACAGCACCACATCGGCCCCCATCTCCGCGTACCCCAGTGCGATCTCCCGGCCCAATCCCCGACCCCCACCGGTGATGATCGCCACTTTCCCCGTTAAATCAAACAAATCCCGGGCGTGTACCACCCAAACCTCCCCCCAACCTCAACCAAATGGTCGTTTTATTCCAGCTGGTGTTCACCGGTGCCTCAGCCAGAACCCCGGCCTTCCCACTGCCTTTGGCCTCTTTAATTAGTTCGACACCGAAGCCGCGAATCCTTTTTATTCTCGCCAATGGTGCAAACAATTCAGCAAGACCACCGCGTGGTTATGGACCTCGTCCTTGGCCGCATAAACCAGGGTGACCGTCTCCCGCTCCGCCGCCTGCAGAATCTCCTCGACACACCTGCGATGTGCGGGATCGCTCCGCAACTCCTCCTCGTACCGACGGCGGAACTCAGGGAATCGATCGGGCCTATGGCAAAACCACTTGCGGAGCTCAGGGTTTGGGGCCACCTCCCGCATCCACTGATCGATCCTCGCCTCGGCTTTGGACAGGCCCCGGGGCCACAGGCGATCCACCAGAATTCGTCTCCCGTCCGTCAGATCCGCCGGTTCGTATGCGCGTTTCAAACGGATCGTTCCCATCTTTTACACTCCATTACTCTTTTACCGCAGTTCTCTACTCTTGCCAGGACTGCCCGAAGCGATTGAGGAAAATCACCTGCTCTTTGGCATGAGGCGGTTTCCCCTCCGGCCACGCCGCCGGCCGGCCCACCCCGAGGATCGCCAAAACCCGCCGATCATCCGGCAGGTGGAGAACTTCCCGGGCATAGCCCTCCCGGCGGGCCGATTCCTCGGCGTCCTGGGCGTGGTACACGGCACCAAAAGCCATCCCCAGCCCCTGCTCCACCGCCGCGAGCCACATAAACGCACAGGCGATGGAGCCATCCTGCACCCAATATTTGCTCACATCCGGCCGTCCGGTCACCACAATTCCCGCCGCAGCGCCGGCCAACCAGGGCATATACGGCGTGGTTTGGGTCAACCGAGTCAAAATTCCGCGATCTTGGATTACAATCAGTTCTCTGGAAATCAGGTGATTCCCCGTGGGAGCCCGATATCCCGCCTCCACCACCGCCCGGAGCACCGCCGGTTCCACCCGCGCATCCAGAAACTGCGTCACTTCGCGGCGCTGCCGAATCGCCTCCAGCACCTCCACATCCGTCGCCTCCTCGGTGCATATCATAAATTCCGGTGAGTTTACTATACCATATTGCCCTTTGGAGATCGGAATCCAAAGGCCCCTACGTCTTATATTTTTGTGATAAAGTACAAGACAGGAAGTATCATAAATTGGTTCCACGAGAGGGGACACGCCGATGAACGACTCAAAGGGTAGTCCGACCGTGTTCGTGAACACATTTACGAATGGAGTGCTCGACCCAAACCAGCCAATGTTGGGGCCTGTACGGGACGGCGGACACATTGTGGCCAACACAACCCCGGGATGTTGGGGACCCATGATCACGCCGGCCATCCGAGGTGGCCATGAGGTGACCCAGCCAGTTTTTGTTGCTGGAGCCGAGGTCGGAGACGCTATCGCAATCCGTATCCAGTCCATCCGAGTCACCTCCATAGCAACCGCGTCCGGAAACGACCGTACGGTGGAAGGCAGTTTCCTCGGGGACCCGTTCTGCGCAGCCAAATGTCCGGTGTGTGGCACGATGTATCCGGAAACACGCATCGAAGGTATCGGCCCTCATTCGATCCGCTGTACGAACTGTGGGGCTGACGCCTCACCATTTCAATTCACCAACGGATATACGATCGCCTTCGACGAAAACTACGAACTTGGCGTCACCCTACCCCGTGGTGCGGCTGAACGGATCGCAGCAAATGGACGGCAATTCATGGCCACCCCGGAACATTCGATTCAAAATCCTATCGTAACCTTTGCACCCCACGACATTGTTGGGGCGGTGGCCCGAGTCAGACCGTTTCTCGGGCAGTTGGGGACCACGCCGTCCCGGCCGATGCCCGACTCTCACAATGCCGGGGATTTTGGATCATTTTTGCTCGGCGCCCCTCACCAATATGCCCTGACACAAGAAGAACTGGATGAGGCCCGAACCGATGGACACATGGACATCGCCAGGGTTCGGGAAGGTGCCATCCTGGTTTGCCCGGTTAAAGTCCCCGGTGGCGGAGTCTATCTGGGTGATATGCACGCCTTACAAGGCGACGGTGAAATCGCAGGTCATACGTGTGATGTGTCGGGGGTGGTCACCCTACAAGTTCACGTGATCAAAGGCGCAAATCTTGAGGGGCCGATCCTGATCCCTAACGAAGAAGACCTGCCTTATCTCGCCCGACCGTTAACTGAATCGGAAAAGGCGCTGGCGAAAGCCCAGGCGACCAAGTGGGGATTCGACGCGATTGAGGAAACGGCCCCGGTCTCCGTTGTCGGCAGCGGTCCAACGTTGAACGCCGCTACGGACAACGCGCTCGAACGAGCGGCCCGCTTGTTCGGCATGTCTGTTCCCGAGGTCAAGAACCGCGCCACCATCACCGGTTCGATCGAGATCGGCCGGCACCCTGGTGTCGTGACGGCCACATTCTTGGTGCCAGTCGATCGACTGGCCAAAGTAGGCCTCTTGCCGCTAATACAAGAACAATATCGTCTTTAGGTCGAGAGGGTAAGGCAGTCGAGGAGCCTTTACAGTCCCCCGACCGAAGGCGCCCTGGGTTCCCCTCAGGGCGCCTTTTCCATCTTGCGGTTCGCCCGGGCGAGCGCCTCCGCCACCTCCGCCCGCTCCTCCGGCGTCAGGATTCGGCTGATCATCGGGAAAAAATAATGATCCTCCTTCTCAATATGCCGCAGAACCAAATATGCTAGTAAACGCACAGCTTCCCCCCAGGGCCCGGCCACATCCCCGGTCCCCGCCCGGGAGTGCATCCCCGCCAGCACTTCCCGGTGCCGCCTGCGGATTAAATCGTGCTCCTCCCGCAGCCTCACCGCCGGCCCGGCCACCGCCGAGGGAAAATACCGTTCCACCTTGGGCAAAACTAATGTTTCCTCATAGACAAAATGATGATCGATTTCCCGCCCGAGTTCCCCGAGGGCCAAGCGGTACAACTCCGGGGACCGATCCCGGCGCACCGCCTCCATCCGCTCAGCCAGTACCCGATGTTCCAATAAAAACGTATGGAACTCCGGGGCGGTCAACTCCATCACCGCCTCCCATTCCTCCCGGTCCATTGCCCTACTCCTTTCCCAACGATAATGCTGCCCTGCCGCCACGACCAACCCCGCGTATCAGAGCCAGCCGCCCTCCACCTTCGGCCGTCATACCCCGCCACCGGCTTCCGCCGCGTCCCTCAGGACAGCGGGCACCCAGGGGCAGCTGGGATCACTCTCCAAATAATCCCCGGTCAACGCGTACGCCCGGGCCCGGGATCCTCCACACACCCGGCGAAACTCACACACCCCGCACTTGCCCTTGTAACCGTCGGGGTCCCTTAATGCCCGAAGCACCGATGAATCCCGGTAAATCTCGCGCAGCGAGGTCTGGTGGACATCGCCAACCCGGATCGGCAGAAACCCGCTGGGATACACCTCGCCTATGTGTGACACAAACACAAAACCATTCCCGTCATTGACGCCACGGGGCGCCCTCCCGGATCCGCCGAACACACCCCGCCGCGCCTCGGTTCCACCCGGTTTCCCCCCACCGGTCCCAAACCCGCCTTCCATTCCTCGCATCATCTGGCGCCTTTGCACCAAAACCCGCCGATAGGGCTGGGCCTCGGTGGTCTTGATGTCGAAGGGAGCCCGGTCCGCGAGCTCCGCCAGCCAACGGTAGAGACCTTCCTGGGTGGCGTAATCTACAGCGTCCTCCTTGCGCCCCCGCCCGGTGGGCACGAGGAAAAAGACACTCCACAGGACCGCTCCGCTCTCCGCCACCAGCCCGGCCAGCTTTTCCATCTCCCCGACATTATACCGGGACACCGTGGTGTTGACCTGCCGCTCGATCCCTAGCTCCGCCGCGATTTTTAGAATCCGCATCGTCTGGGCGAAGGAACCGGACGTGCCCCGGAACCGGTCGTGGGTTTCCGCCCGTGCCCCGTCCAGGCTCACGGCCAGCCGCATCACCCCGGCCTCCTTCAACCGCTCCAAAGCCTCCCGGGTCACCCGGGGCGTGGCGCTCGGGGTCACCGACATGCGCAGCCCCCGCTCAGCCCCGTACCGCACAAGGTCGAACACATCCGGCCGCTCAAACGGGTCTCCCCCGGTCAGCACCACCAACGGGACCTTCCACTCGGCCAACTCGTCCAGAAGCCGAAACCCCTCTTCCGTGGTCAACTCCCGGGGGTCCCGACGAAACTGCGCATCCGCCCGGCAATGCAGGCAATGCAGACTGCACGCCCGGGTCACCTCCCAGATCACCAGAAAGGGCGTTGTGGCATAATCCAGCGAAAAAGGCCGCGGGGCGGGACCGGGAATCCTGGATTCCTCGGTCCCAAACCCCACGCCATCCCGCACCTTCCAACTCTCCCCTTCCTCTCCCCGGCTTCCCCTCATGCACTCTCCCCCCGCAGCGCCTGGTCGTGAATCTCTTCATCAGTCAAATAACACGCCGGATCCGAAGCCCAAAAGTCCCCGTAAACCGCCTCGGCCCGGGTGCGAAAATTGCCCCCGCACACGTCGTAAAACACGCAATCTTTACACCGCCCGTGAAGCCGTTCTCCCCGATCCCTGAGTCCCTTGAGCAGATCGTGGCTCTCGTCTGACCAAATTTCTCCGAAGGAACGCTCCCGAACGTTTCCAAACGTATAATGCTGGGTGAACTGATCCGGGTGGACGTTCCCTTGATAATCCACGTGACAGATGGCGATCCCCGATCGGTTGCCCCCGTTCATGCGCAACCTCCGGCGGATGGCCTCAGCCCGGGCCGGATCTTTCTCCCGCATGTGCAAATAGAGATACGCCCCGTCGGCGTGGTTGTCCACGGTGAGGATTTCTTTGTCAATTCCCCTCTGGTGCCAATCCTCCACCTGGTCGATCAATTGCCCGACCACCTTCCGGGTGACCTCCGGCGAAATGTCTTGCTCCGCCGCCCCCCGGCCGCTGTACACCAAGTGGTAAAAGCAAGCCCGGTCAAAAGGCTCATCCTCCAAAAGCTGCAGCACAAAGGGCAGGGTGTGGACATTATCCTTGTGAATCGTAAAACGGATGCCCACCCGAATCCCCGCCTCGGCGCAGTTCCGCACCCCGCGCATGGCCCGGGCAAAAGCCCCGGCCCGGCGCCGAACCCGATCGTGCACATCCGGTGTCCCGTCGATGCTGATACCGACATATCCCACCCCAATACGCTTTAACTCCCGGGCCACTTCCGGAGTGATGAGCGTGCCATTGGTGGACAGGGTCACCCGAATCCCCTTGGAGGTCGCGTATTCCATCAGCTCCAGGGCATCCGGCCGGGAAAGAGGCTCGCCTCCGGAAACTAACAAGACCGGGACCTTGAACGCCGCCAAATCATCGATAAACGCCCGGCCCTCCTCGTGGGTCATCTCTCCTTCAAACCGTCCTGGCCCGGCATTGGCATAGCAGTGCTGGCATTGCAAGTTACACGTCCGGGTGATCTCCCACACCACCACGGGCCCTGCCCCGGGGCGTACCCCGGTGCGCGACCGCCGGGCGCCCTCCACATAGCGCAGTCCATCCCCAAACGCCGGCTCTTCCGTCAACAAACTCGTCAACCCCAGCATCCGTATCCCTCCCGACGCGGTCTGCACCGCGCGTCATGTCCTTCTTTCTCCAGTCTATCGCCTCGGTCTCTTTCATACAGAGGGATCACCGCCGGGATGGCGAGAAAATCTTGAACAGAACCGGACGATTTTATGGCACATAAGCTTCCGTGGGCAGATTCGCCGTGGCCTTGCGGTCATCGCCGGTACACCGCCCACATCGCCCCGGCGTAGACCAGCCACGCCAATACCCCGACCACCGCCCCGATCCAGGCCAACTCCTCCCGGCCACTCCAGGAACCCGCGGCAAGTAAAACAGCACCGCCAGCAAAACCCAACAAGGCCACTCCGGTGGGAACCTGCGGCATCATATCCCGGACTCCCACCAGCCGCTCCCCCGGGGCCCGGCGAGTCGCCGGAGCGAGCCCATGGCCGTACTTGCTCATCCACCGCAGGAATGGCAGGATTTTGGCCATATATGCAGCAATCACCCACCCGAGAAAGCCGAAAACCACAAGCAGCATCATGCCCATAAACGCCGGCCCCACCGTGCGCCCCGACGCCTCCGCCCCCAAAGCCACAGCCCCCCAGGCTAACGTAACGGGCCAGCCAGCCGCGAGCCCCGCCGCTATCCAAGGGATCACCCATTCGAGATCTCGACGCCGCCTGTACCGAAGGTGCTGAAATAAGTGAAATAGTAACAATCCGTAAGCCACCAGGTACAGGACCCATCCGATCCCGACCGAGAGGCTCCCGGCGACGCCCCACAGACCCATGCCGGCTCCCGGCCCGGGGGCGAGAACGAGGGACACCCCTATCGCGATCAGCAGGGTTCCTGCCATCAGACCAAGCTCCGGGCCCCTTCGCTCGAGCCCCGGGTGTCGGGAGGAGACAAAAAGACGAATCAGGCGGGGACTCAAGATGAGAATCAGGGTGGTGAACCAGCCGGTCACTCCCGCCACCATGTGGAGGAGAAGGCTCGCCCGACCTAAGAGAGGCACCCCCAGGGCCATTCCAACACCGAGAATCAGCACCGCAAGCAAAAAGATGAACACCCACGCCGACCGAAGCGCTTCTCCGCGCTTTTTGAGCGTCCGAGCCGTGCAACCCAGGTTCCAAAGCAACAGTGCGAAAGCCCCGAGGACGAACAGTCCCCCTATGGCCGTGATCATCCACAGCCGGCACAAAAATCCCAGGGGTATCGCCACCGCCCCCAGCACCATCAACACGTACTCGATATACCCCAGTCGGATCGAGTAGAGCCGCCCCTGAAAGGCCACCGGCGTAATCTGCAAGAGCGCCCCGTGGACGGTGGTCAAGGCGTATCCCACGACGAACAGATGAATCGCCGCCAATGGGAACGAATCGGCCCACGCCCCCTGGGCGATGGCCGGAGCAGCCGCAACGAGAAGAGCCCAGGTTGCCCCGAGAAAAACCAGCCCCGTGATCATATACACTCGAGTGATGCGAAACCGCGGCCCGAGCCCTTCACTAGCCCCGGCCCTTGCACCGGCCCCCCGGACTCCATCCATCGTCCCCGCCCCCGCGTGGTGCAATTTCTCATCAAACCCAGGCAACACCGCCGCCTCTCTCCCCCGGTTATTTTGAGGATACCAAGGGACACTTCGACCTTCCGTGACCCCCATCACAACCCCGCCTACAATGAGCTTTCCCGCCCGTTGTCCTTAGGACTGATTTTCGATATCGTTGGGACAAAGGCGGTGATCATCATGGGCATCACACAGCGGATTCCCCTGTTTGAACACCTGCCTGAAGAGCAACTTCAGGCAGTGGAGAATTTCTGCACACCTTTGAGCATTCCTTCCCGGGGCATGATTTTTCATCAGGGCGACCCCCTTGAACGGGTCTTTTTTCTGTCCCGGGGGCTCGTGAAAATTTATATCTACGACGTGGACGGGCGGGAGCAGATCATGGCCGTTCTCGGAGCCGGCGAAATGTTCCCCCATGCGGGTTTTTTTGACGAGACGACCTACCCGGCCCACGCCCAGGCCATTCGGGATACCGATTTGGTGGCCCTGACCCGCCAAAAGTTGGAACGTTTGGTGCTCGATTCCCCCGATGCCGCCATGGCCCTCATCCGGGTTCAGGGCCGCAAGATCCGCGAGCTTCAGGCGAGACTTCAGAATTTGACTCAGCATTCCGTTCTGGAGCGGGTGGCGTGGACTTTATGGCAACAGGTCTTGGAATGGGGGCGGGTCGACGCGGAAGGATATGTGATGTCCTTTCCCCTCACCCATTACGAACTGGCCAAATGGGTGGGCACCACCCGGGAATCGGCAAACCGGGCCATGAGTTTGCTCAGAAAACAGGGAGTCATCCAGGTGCAGGGGGAGCAGCTCCGCATCCTGCAACCAGACGTGTTGGAATCTTTGGCGGGCGGACTCAAAGAGGCGGGCAAAGGACGGCCCGGGAAGTAAACGAATCCGGGCGAAAAAATGGCGGTCCGAGCCCCGAAGAGCTCCGCCGCCGTCACCGGTACTGGGCCACCCGCCGCTCCAGAGCGATCCCCAGCCGGGACAAAGGAAAATTCAAGATAAAGTACGCCGCAACGGCCATCAGATAGAGCAACGTGGCCTGGCTGGTGGCATTCACCCCGAGCTCTGCCCGGCGCATGATATCCATCACGCCGATGGTAAAGGCGAGGGATGAGTTTTTCACTTGCAGGACGAGAAAGCTCACCATCGCCGGCAGGATCGTCGCCAAAGCCTGGGGCAGAATGACCTTTCGCAAGGTCGTCCAGCGGCTGATCCCCAGGGCCGCTGAAGCCTCCCGCTGCTCGTGGGGGATACTGTGAAGCCCCGCCCGAAACAGCTCCACTGCATAAGCACCTCCGTAGGCCGATAACCAAATCGCCGCGGCAGTGAAAGCGTCCAATTGGATCCCGTATTGGGTCAGTCCGAAAAAGACCGCAAACAACTGTAAGATCTGTGGCGTACCACGGATCACTTCCACGTAAGCGCCCACCACCGCCCGCAGGGGCCAAGGACCGTACAGGCGCGCCAGCGCTCCGAAGAGGCCGATGATCAGCGCCAACACCGTCCCTAAGACGGTAAGCGCCACGGTGACGAGCATTCCCTGCCCAATGGGGCCAAGGTATTGAAGAACCACTTCCACCGGCGTCACCTCTGGGGACTGAGTTGGTAAGATTTTACGACGGCCGGCTCGACATCGTCAGCCGGGCCATGATCCAATACCCGCCGCAGGAAGGTGCGCGTCCGTTCGTGTTCAGGGTTGGATAACAATTTCCGCGCCGGGCCGGACTCAATGATCTGCTGGTCGGCCATCACCACGATGGTGTCCGCTACATCCCGGGCGAAAGCCATTTCATGGGTCACCAACAACATCGTCATACCGTCGGCGGCCAATTGCCGAATGACCGACAGGACATCGCCCACCAACTCCGGATCCAAAGCGGACGTGGGCTCGTCGAAGAGCATCATTTGCGGGTGCATGGCCAGAGCCCGACAAATCGCCACCCGCTGTTGCTGTCCGCCGGACAGGTTGCGCGGATAGGCATTTTCTTTATCGCCGAGACCCACCAAGTCTAAGAGGCGCCGGGCTTCCTGGATGGCTTCCTGCTTGGACACTTTGTTCACGTCCATGGGCGCGAGGATGATATTCTCTAGAACGGTCAGGTGAGGAAACAGATTAAACCGTTGAAACACCATGCCCACTTTCTTCCGGATCTCCGTCAACTCCCGGTGACTGGGGCTCCAACCGCTGTCCGTTCCCTTGAGCATATGGCCGAGCACCCGGATGGTGCCGGATTCAAAGGGCTGTAAATAGTTCACACAACGGAGGAGCGTGCTCTTTCCGGCCCCGCTGGGGCCGATGATCGCCACCACTTCGCCCACCTCGACATCGAGGTCGATATCCTTGAGGATCGTGTGATCCCCAAATCGCTTTGTCAGACCTCGAATCTCAAGCACCCGCTGCCTTGACACGGCGCTCCCACCTCCTTACTGTCAGGGACAATCCATAGCAGACGATAAAATACAGCACCCCAGCGATCAAAAAGACGTTCGTATACTGAAAGGTTTCGCTGCCCGCCTGGTACGCTTGATACATGAGTTCCCCCACCCCGATGGTGATCACCAAGGCCGTGTCTTTCACCAAATCGATCGCCGCACTGGTGCCCGGCGGCAAGATCGCGAGGAGGGACTGGGGGACGATCACCCGCAACAGCGTGGTTCTCCGGCGGAGTCCCAAAGCCTCGGCGGCTTCGCGCTGACCGAAATCCACGCTCATGAGGCCGCTACGAAAGATCTCGGAATACAGCGCCCCATAAAATCCCCCCAGTACGATCACCGCCGCTTCAACGCCCGGAATGATAATCCCGATCTGTGCCAAGCTGTAATAGACAAAGAACAACTCCACAATCACCGGCGTCGACCGGACGATTTCTACATACACGGCCCCGATCGCCCGGAGGGGAGCGATCTTGCTCATCCTCATGAAGGCCAGTACCCCGCCCACCACCAGCCCGACGACCAGGGAGGCCACCGTTAACTCCAAGGTGACCAGCATGCCGTGCAAAAAAGATTCCCCGTAACGCTGCCAAAGCCCGAAAAGCGATTGCATGACTCCCTCCCGAAAACGCCTTTTCCATCAGGACGGCTTGGGCGGCCTTCGCGGATGGCGCGATCAACTTCCTGACTGATTTCCTAGTCCTGCGAGATACGAAGGATCCGTCAAGCCGTATTTTTCAAGAATTTGTTTCAAGCCTCCATTCGATTGTTCTTGAACCAGAAACTTGTTGAGTTCATCCAAAAATCGCTTCGAATAATCTCCCTTCGCCACGCCATAGTACCCGGCCGGTGCCTGGTTCCCCTTTCCTGTAATCGATTCCGGAACGGGTCCCAGAACCTTAATGTGCAAAGAAGGATTCTTTTTCACCGCCCACTCGGCGTACATCACCGGTTGAAACGTCGCGTCCACCCGCCCGGAAGACAGGGCAAGAAACGCTTCGTTGACACTGTTGTAGGACTGATTCACCGCTCCGGGAATCCTCGGGACGAAGGCCTGTTCAGCCGTGCCGGTGGCGGTGGCGATCTTTTTCCCCTGTAGCCCTTCCACCGTGGCCGCCGGAATTCGCGGAAAGTCGGAATTTACAATAATTCCTTCTACATATTTAATCACAGGATTCGAGAAAGTCAGCACATCTTCGCGCTCCGGCGTTTTAAAGATGTTCGCAGTGATGTCATCTCGCTTCGAGGCCACCGACTGGATGGTGGCAGGAAAAGCCATGGAATGAACCTCCAGTTTTGCCCCCAGTGTCGAAGCGAATTTGCTGAGGATGTCAATATCCACGCCGGACCACTGCTGAGTTGCCGGATCCTGATACTCCAGGGGTGGAAAGCTGGCCACTGCCACGCTCAAAACCTTGGACGACTTCACCTTATCGAGCAGATCCCCTGTCCCCGAGCCCTGCGGCGAACTGGAGGCACCACAGGCAGTCAGCGAGAGGAGAGCCGCTATGCTGAACATGCCCGCAGCCATCCTCCGCAATAACCGTTGACCCATTATCCGTTTCAGACCCCGTGATAACATCTTCACACCCCTTTATGCCTCATGTCGATGCCGCACAGCCTTCAACAAGCCCTTTTCGCCAGGCAACTTCCATATAGCCCATGGCGTGGCGACAACTTCATATTAACATAAAGTTGTTGAATAGACAAGGATAGACATCGTTTCTCCCGCGTAATCGGGAGTCCACTGAACTATCCCCGCAGGGGAGTACGCCTTTCTTCTGTGCTCTCTGCCTCGGAGGGATCTACCGATGTAGAGGAGACATCGGGGGAAGGAGTGGAGGAAGATTCCTCGGGGTCCGGCAGTTTCATCTGGAGTGGCGTCTCAAAATACACCGATTGCGATGGGAAGGCGATCTCCACTCCGTGGCGTTCGAGAATTTCCATGATCTTCAAATTGATTTCCTCTTTTACCTGCAAATACTCGGACCAAACGGTGGTTGTGGTGAAATAGTACACAAAGATATCCAAACTGCTCGCCCCGAACTGGTCAAAGTTCACCAAGATCGTTTCATTGTGGGTTTCGGGATGCTCGTGCAATAAGGCGCGAATCTCCTTCACACATTGTTCCAGTTTCTTTCTGGGGGTTCGATAGGATAGGCCGAGATGAAAGCTCACCTGGCGCTTCCCCATCCGAGCCCAGTTGGTAATGGGCTCACCGGCTAACAAGGAGTTGGGTACAGTGACCAGCGCCTGGGCAAAAGTGCGAACCTTCGTGCTCCGAAAGGTGATGTCCTCCACCGTTCCTTCTACGGAAGGCGTCTTAATCCAATCCCCGATGCTGAAGGGCCGCTCTGTAATGATCACAAACCCGGCAAAAAGGTTGGCCAGGGAGTCTTTGGCTGCCAACGCCAGAGCGAGCCCTCCCAATCCCAGCCCCGCCAGAAAGCTGCTTACCTGAAATCCCCACTCTTGGGCGACCATCATGACCGCCAGGGCCACAATGAAAAAACGAATCACCCGGGTTAAAAAAGGTGCGACAATTCGGTCGAACTGGACGCGAAGGTGTCCGCCCAGATGCAAGAACAACGGTGTCACCTGAAACAATGCGTGGGCCACGACAATGATGATGAACGTATGAAGGGCTTGACCGAGCCAGCGAGGTTGCGGTTCATAAAAAATCAGAACGGCCAGGTAGAGCCCCAACCCCACCAAAAACCATCGGAGAGGCTTTTCCAAAGCCGCAAGCAGACCATCATCATACCTGTTGCTGGTCTTTCGGGCGAATCTCATCAGCGTGCGGACAACGAGTTTGCCGAACACCTTCTGAAAAACTAAAGCTGCACCTACAACGAGTAAGCTGAAAACGGCTCGCCACAGGATAGGGTCCAATTGAAGGATCTGCGCATAGAAGGCTTTCATGTTCATATCCCCCACGACAGTTCGCATCTCGAACCTGTTTTTGCGATTAACTCTATCATCCCATCTACAGACCTGATTGTCCAATAGCCGGGTGCATTCCACCGCCTTTCTCTTACCCATTCAAGCACACGGAAACTTTGGAAAGGATTTGGACAAGCGCGAACCCGCCTTTAAGCCTTTTTTGCGAAGTCTCTTTATCGTGAAATCGAAGAGATTTTCGAGGGATGGATTGTGCGCATGGATCCCACAAGGCGCGGATTTCTAAAGGCTCCTTTGGCCGGTTCCGCGTACATATTAACGGAAATTTTAGGTATTTCAAGGCTTGCTTAAGCCGCTGAAGCGACCCAAGGGGCAGATCTCGGGTTGGTCCCCAATTCACCCCGGGATTCGGGTTTCCTCAATCCGTGGCTTCGGGAGATCCCACAAGTACCGGAGCGATTTTGTGGACCCGGGTGGTCCCCACAGTGGCTCAAGGAGTGAGCGCTACGAATTTTGATCCAAAGATGATTCAGTGGATCAGCCCGAGCCATCTTATATGGAGCGCCTACTCCGCCGGGGACATCCGCTCCCGGTCCGGGGCGAATAAACGGCTTTTGTACCAGTGCGAATTCCCGGAAGGCAAAGCCTCTATGGAGGTACTCGTTCACGCCCAATGATCTGCCGATCGCACAGGAGGTCATGAACTCCCGAGTGCTTTGACGCCTGCCCGGCCACCCGAGCCAGGTTTTTTGTCTGGATCGTGCCAATGGATGAAACTCCTCACATACAACTCAGTCACTTCCGTGTTATAATAGGCTCTACAACGTTCACTTATTTTTCACAATTCGCCGCTGCCCAATCCTGTATACTCATGATAGGGTTAATGATAACGTTTCTCAATTGAGGTGGTTCCCAATGACATTGAACGACTGCCCACCCGGAACACTTTGTACAGTGATCGATGTCCTCGCTCCTAAGGACGGACACCGCCACCGCCTCATGGAACTCGGCCTCGTACCCGGCACCGACCTGAGGGTGGTGCGCCGGGCCCCGTTCGGCGATCCGCTGGTGATTCACGTCCGCGGCGTTCAGCTGGGGATCCGCCGAAAAGATGCCCGGTTCATACAAGTGGAGACGGAGCGACGGCCGTGAAATCCGCGCAGCAGCCTGCGGAGGTTCGCGGCCCGGTGGCTCTCTCCACCATTGCCCTGGCGGGGAATCCCAACACCGGGAAAACCTCACTGTTCAACCTTTTGACAGGAACCCGCCAGTACGTTGGGAACTGGCCCGGGGTGACGGTGGAGAAAAAAGAGGGCCTGTGCAAAGATTTGCCGGGATGTTGGGTGGTGGACCTGCCGGGAACGTACAGCCTCGCAGCCCGGTCCCCGGAGGAGCGGGTGGCGGTGGAATACCTGTTGTACCAAGGTCCTTCGGCGGTCGTCAACGTGGTGGACGCCTCAAGTTTAGAACGACATTTGTATTTTACTGCCCAGCTGTTGGAGATGGGGTTGCCCGTGGTGGTCGTCCTCAACATGATGGACACGGCGGCCGCCCGGGGTTTCAACATCGACGTTTCTCTGCTGGAACAGCGCCTGGGGGTCCCTGTGGTGCCAATGACCGCCCGGCGGGGGATTGGAAAAGAGCAGTTGATTCGTCGCCTACAGAGCGAAGTCACGCCCGCTGCCTTCGTCCTGCCCTACCCGCTGTCTGTGGCAGCGGTGGTGGCCCGGGCGGAAGCCGCCCTGGCGGCCCTGCCAGAACCTTTGGCCGGACGCCGCCGGGCCCTGGCCGTCATGGCCCTGGAAGGAAACCCAGCCGTAATAGCGGCTTTGGAACAGGCGCTGCCCCCGACCGCGGTGGCAACCCTGGCGAACCTTCGCAAGGAGTTTACAGAGAGTGGAGAGCGAATCCGCCAAGCCCGGCACGAATGGGCGGCCCAGACGGCCCGGGAAGTCGTGGCAGGCGGGGGACAATTGCAAGGAGAGCGGACGTGGAGTGATCGGCTCGATCGCTGGCTCTTGCACCCGATTCTCGGGGTCCCGTTGTTCCTGGCAGTTCTCTTTCTTTTGTTCCAAGTGACTTTTAGCTGGGTGGGAACCCCCCTGTCGGATGCCCTGGACAGTGCAATCAGCGGCCCTATAGCGGCGGGACTTCAAGCCGCTTTGGAAGCCATGGGAAGCCCCGGGTGGTTTACGGATCTCATGATCCAAGGCATCCTGGGGGGCGTGGGAGCGGTGTTGGTGTTCATTCCCCAGATCGCCGTACTGTTTCTCGGTCTGTCCTTTTTGGAGGATTCCGGTTACATGGCCCGGGCGGCGGTGATTACCGACCGGGTCATGCAAGCCGTGGGGTTGGGAGGGCGGTCCTTCATTCCCATGGTACTCGGTTTCGGGTGTAACGTCCCCGCCATCATGGCCACCCGCACCTTGGAGGACCCCCGGGCGCGGCTGGTGACGGTCCTGGCCATTCCGTTCATGTCCTGCTCGGCCCGGTTGTCCGTCTACGCCCTCCTTGTCCCGGCCTTCTTTGCCCGGCACCAGGCGGAGGTCGTGTTCTTGTTGTACTTGGTCGGCGTGGCGGCGGCCCTGGGGACAGCGTGGCTGTTGGGGAGGCTGGTTGGAACCGGCGACTCGCTTTTTGTCATGGAGCTGCCGCCTTACCACGCCCCCACCGCCCGAAACCTCACTTTGCATACGTGGGACAAGGTGAAGGGGTTCTTGCGCAAGGCGGGAACGATTATTTTTTCCGTGTCGGTGTTGTTGTGGTTTCTCGGGAGGTTTTCGTTTCAGGGAACCGTGCCCGTGGAGCACAGTTTTCTCGCCGGGCTCGGGGGATGGATCGCCCCCTTGTTCGCGCCGATGGATTTTGCCACCTGGCAGGCCGGCGTGGCCTTGATCACGGGATTTTTAGCGAAAGAATTGGTGGTGGCCACGATGGGAGTGGCCTACGGCGCGGGAGAGGCGGCGGGGGGACTCACGGCCCTGTTGCAAGGAGCGTTCACCCCGGCATCGGCGCTGGCGTTTTTATTTTTCGTCCTGTTGTACACGCCGTGTCTCTCCACCGTGGCGGTGATACGCCGGGAAACAGGGTCCTGGAAATGGACGGCCGCCTCGGTGGTGTACAGTGTAAGTCTGGCTTGGGTAGTTTCGCTGGGGGTCTACCATATCGCCAGGTGGTGGATATGAGACACAAAAAGGCCGGCCGCACAGTCTGAAAGGCGGTTCCATGTGTAGGTAGAATCACAGAAAGGTGGAGAGTCAATGGTCTATATCGTGATCGCCGCCGTCCTTGGATATGCGGCCTGGCAGTTGGTCCGCCTCTTTCACCGGACCCGCTCCGGTGGATGCGCCGCAGGATGTGACCAGTGCAACGGCTGCGCCCTTGGCCAAAGTGCGGGCCAGTTTCAAAACAGCGCTCGGAAATCTTTTATTCAGCTCGATGAAATCCCCCTTGACCCGGGCAAACGGGAGTAACGGGCCCCGCCCAGGTAAGCAAAACCGTCACTTTTCTCCGACCCCGGGAGGTACGAGAACCAGAGCGAGTACCGCGTCTTCCAAGGACTCCACGCGGTGCGGTACTCCGGGTCCGACGGCGATCATTTCGGCCGGCCCCAGTGTCAGCGGCCCTCCCCCCGGTTCAAAAGCCTCAAAAACCACTCGGCCCCGCAGAACAAAGGCGAGCAAGTGAGCATCCACCCGGTGTTTGTCTAAAACTCGTCCGGCGGGCAAGCTGAGTTGTATCACCCGGGCCGGTCCGCCTTGGGCGACTCGCCTGGTGAGCTCCTCGGCCATTTGAAAACGATGGTGTTCCATGCCACTCCCCCCTCGGTTTCACGTCACCATCAGGATAACGGACGCCCATTAAGGTCGTGGTGACGCGGGTCACAGGAGGACCAGCGTTCCTTATCGCTGGCCCTGGCGCATGGAAATCCGCGGTTTCAAGCAACCTGCTTTCACCGATTCTGGGGAGGATTATCGGGTTGCAGGATCTGTCGGGCCTGCTGGTGAATGAGGGCGATCTGCTGGGCAATGGCTTCATCGTAACCCGGGCACTGGCCGTACAAATCCGTGTACCGGGCGTTCGCCTCGGCGATCCGCCCGGTCAGCCCGCATATGTTCGCCTGGAGGAGATCGGCTTTCCAAGCGTGAATATCCGCATCTAAGTTGACCAACCCGGCGTAGTTGTCCCCTTGGGCCCGAAGGCGGCGCAGATCCTCTTCGGCAGCCTGGAGTAGCTGCTTCGCCTTTTCCACCCGAACATGGGCCAAGTAGTAGTGCGAATCTGGAAACTGGGGGTCTGTTTCCTGCATCCGCTCGGCCACCCGCTCCGCTTCGTCGTAGGCGGACTGAAACAGATACGCCTGAACCAACAACCTCTGGATCTCCAGAAGCGCCCCGAATCCAGGCGTGGTCTTGGCCCGTTCCTCCGCAGCCAGGAGAAGGCTCGTCCCTTTTTTGACGTCGCCGGCGGAAAGGACTTCCCGCCCCAGGTACATCAACCAGGTCGGGTCTGCGGGTTCTTCTTGCACCATTTGGTTCAAGAGGCGAATATTCCTCTGCAGCTTGGCGCGAATATCTGTATTTGCCGGATCGTAGCCGTCGTGCAGGATTCGAATCGTCACCAGGTAGTCCCGGGTTCTCAAGTCTGTGTAGCGGTTGCCTTTCACAGGAGCAATCTGTTCGTGGATCCGTCCGTGAAAGCGCAGATCCCCTCGCCGGGGGAACAGGCGGGGAACGTTCATGGCGATGGAAGTCGTGGAGCCCAGGCGGTTGATAATCATCGGATGAAGAACCGGAGTTGGTGTGACGGCATCCAGCATGGCGGCAGCTTCCCGGATCAACGGTTTATCATCGGGGTGCACCCATTCGTCGGCATCGATCCAAAGCACCCAATCGGCAGCGATGTTGTCAAGACCAAAATTCCGCGCTGCGGCAAAATCATCGTTCCACGCATAAAACAGGACCCGCACGCCCGGAAAAGTCTCGGCAACGGCGACCGTGTCATCGGTGGAACCCGTATCCACCACCAGGATTTCGTCCACCGCCCCCTTCAAACTTTCCAGGCAACGGCCGATGCTCCGGGACTCATTCTTCGCCACAATCACCGCCGCAACCGTCGGAACCCGCGGCCAGGCCAAAAGTTGCTCCACGATTGGGTGACTGCGACCGTTATCCAAGATCGGGTCTCCTTCTTCAGCCGGAGCATTCCAGCGGGCCAGTTGTTTTTGCGGATGAAACAAGTAAGCCCTGCGAAACGCCTTTCGTGCGGAGGTGCCGTATCCTTGGCGCAACAGGGCTTCCCCCAGGATCTCCCATGCCGTCGTATCCGCCGGGTCAGCCCGGAGTGCCTTGAATCCGAGTCGCTCGACTTTGATCCAGTCTTTCTCCTCCAGCGCCCGGCGCATTTCCTCATGAAGCGGAACCATCGGCCCCCGCATGCACGTCCCTCCATCCCGGGTTTCACCGGCTTTAGGCGAAGATCCCGGTCAATTTCACCTTCCTTCTTATGAAACGCCACTTGACAGCGGTCGTCAAGCCGGGCCCTCGTTCACCCGCGGCGCTGATCCACGCCAAGTGGCGTCGAATTTTTCATTGACAATCATTTTTGAATACGATAACGTACAATTACGGATGGGTGACTCTTCTCATGTCGTGCCATAAAGGTGATCTGAATTGTGAATATTCAGTTTATTCTTGCCATGTTTGTGGTCGTCGCGGCCGTGATGGTAGCGGCCGGTGGACTGATTTCATTATATAAAACGGATCAAGCCACAGCCTTTCAAGGCATCCTCGATCTATACGGGCCGAACCTGGCTCCAACGAGGTTCCGTTCCTCTGAATGGGGAATGGGAGTTTTACTGGAAGCAATTGCTGACCCCGGCGGATTTTGAACCGGGCCATCTTTCCCTTGTACCCGCCTACATACAAGTACCCCGGACCTGGCAGGGGCAAAGGGCGAAGGGAGGGATCCCAGGATGAAGCCGAATCCTTCGGTACTGGTCGTCGATGACGACCCGGAAGTCAGGGCACTGGTGGAGTTGTACCTCAACCGCCACGGTTACCGGACGAGTACGGCGGAAACGGGCCGCCATGCTTTGGACTTCTTGAAACGGGAAAGTCCCGACCTCCTCATCCTTGACGTCGTGCTCCCGGATGTCAACGGCGTGGAGTTGTGCCGGGCCATCCGTCGGTATTCGGACGTACCTGTACTATTCCTCAGTTGGAAAGGCACTCCAGACGACATCATTGCCGGCCTCGACAAAGGCGGGGATGACTACGTGACCAAACCCTTCGACCCGATGGTCTTGGTGGCCCGGGTCAAAGCCCGGCTGCGGAGGGCGAAGGTTGAACGGGAAGAAACCCCACGGCCTCAAACCTTATGCTTCGGAAATGTGGAAATCGACTTCCGCTCCTACAACGTCCGGGTCGACGGCCGACCTGTGGAGTTATTCACAAAAGAACGGCAGCTACTGTTTTTCTTGGCCCGGCATCCAGACCAGGTGTTTAGTCCGACCCAGCTCCATCACCACGTTTGGGGATGGGATGCGCCAAGCGACGAGCGGACGGTGCCGGTCCACATCAGCAACCTGCGGAAAAAAATCGAACCGGATCCCAGCCGCCCCATCTACATCCGGACCGTGCGAGGATTTGGATATCGATTTTCTCCACGGGAAGACAATGGCACGGGGTGCGAGAACCCTGCCACGAAATTGAAACAAAAATAGCCCGTTTGAGCCACGCCGGCCCAGGTGAGACTTGATACCATCGGACTTGGAAGATGTAGCCGGATCCTGAATTTGATGACGGAAAGGGTCGGTGACCGTGAAAAGATCGATTTCAAAACGTCCCAGGGTTCGTCGTGCGGCCCTGTGGTGGGCGGCTGGTTCTGTGGCTGCCACCGTCCTTGCGGGGTGTGGCGCCACCGCGGGCCCCGACAGCGGCACGGCGGCCCAGGGGCAGGGTGGAGCCGGGGGCCAGGCTGGAGTCATTCAAAACACTCCCCAGGCCCAGGACCTGCGCCAAGCCAACTGGCACATTCAACCGTACCAAGCGACCGATCAGGACGGAAAACCGTTTAACACCGATCAGATGAGAGGAAAGATCTGGTTAGCGGACGTCATTTACACCAACTGCCCCACCATGTGTCCGGTGATGACGCCGAACATGGCCCAGGTGCAGAAAAAATTAAAAGCGGCGGGAGCCTCGGCGGAAATCGTGTCCTTCAGCTGCGACCCCGATACGGACAAACCCGAGGTCTTGAAAAAATACGCCGAACGCTACAACGCCGATTTAAAGATGTGGCATTTTGTTACAAGCCCTGGGTTTGATGTCACGAAGGATTTCGTGTTCAAAAGCTTCCATACATCTTTGACAAAAAATCCCCCGGAGGTATCCGGAGGCATCACCATGTACAACCACACGACTCAATTTTTCCTGATCAATCGCAACGGCCAAATCGTCAAGATGTACGACGGTATGAAGCCTCCCATCGACCAGATCGTCCAGGACGTCAAAGCCCTTGAATGACATGGGCGCTCTTCGCCCGCGATCCATTCCCAGTATATGCCGGACATCAAAGCTGCGGAGTTCCTCGTGATGCGAAGTCGTTCGCAACCCGAAACGAGTGCGGCCGGGACCCACCCCGGCCGCCGCCGTGTCAACTCCCCGTTCCGGAAGCCTGGGTGCCCTCCAGTCCCAGTTCCCGGGCCGCGCCCTTGAGAGCCTCGATGACAAACCCGATGTGTTCATCGAGATCCACCCCCAACTCCTCGGCGCCCCGGCGCACATCCTCTCGGTTGACCCCTTTGGCGAAGGCCTTGTCCTTCAATTTCTTTTTCACGGCCCGAACATCCACATCGTAAATACTTTTCGTCGGTCGGACCAAAGCCACGGCGGTGATAAACCCGGACAGCTCATCACAGGCGTACAGACACTTGTCCATCAGGTGGTCCCGGGGCACGCCGAGATAATCCGCGTGGCTGAGAATCGCATGGATGACATCCTCCGGGTAGCCTCTCTGCCTCAGGATCTCGGCGCCCCGGGTGGGATGGTCCTCGGGAGATGGCCAGCGGTCGTAATCAAAGTCGTGCAATAGACCCACAATCCCCCATTTTTCCTCATCTTCCCCATACTTGCGGGCATAGGCTCTCATGGCCGCCTCTACGGCCAAGGCGTGTTTGATGAGATTCGGGTTTTTCGTGTACTCGTTCAACAGTTCCCACGCTGCCTCGCGATCAAGTGACATCGTATGTGCCTCCTTTATCGGGCCGACCCCGTACGGGATGATGGTTCCCCGGCGGAATGGGCGCCCGGAATCACGGCTTCATAAAGTGGGAATAGTTCCAACAGCACAGTTTGGGCGAGGCTGAGAAACGACTCGCCTTTCACTAGAGCCGGCTCCTGTCGGTCGAGCCGGCGGCCCACTGCCAAACCGGCTGATTTTTTCTCCAAGGCCACGCCGAGCTCTTTGAGGCCACCTCCGTCGAGCCGAGGCCAGGGCCGGTCCGGCGCCCCGTCCCGGTGCAGGGCCCACAGGTAAGAAGAAGGCACGAGCGCGGCAGCCTCCTCCCCGTGCTCCCGCAACCACCGGGCAGCTTCCGGCTTGTCCTCCGCTTCGGGTTTGATCACCAACCGCACAAACACCTCTTCAGCCCCAATTCCCACTTCAAAATGTGCATATCGTTTATACCCCCGGGGCGAACGGGAGAGTGCCATCCACGTCTCGTCGGGAGGGTTAACCTTGCGCCGGGCATGAGCTGCAACATGGGGGTAAAAAGACACCCCGGTCTCCCGGGACAGCCGAGGGGCCAACTCGTCAGCCAGCGCCGTCAACTTCGGCCGCACCCGGGAACGAATCGCCTCCATCCGCTCCTCGAACTCCGGGATCGAAAAGACGGCAAAATCTTCCGCTTCAAAGCCGTTGAACGCCACCGCCAACCCTCCTTTTCCGCGTCCAGGCTCCATCCGGCGACCACGCCTGGCCTCGTGGTGACGGGTCAATACCCTTTGCGGGAATCCACCCGGTTGACCCATTCCCCGGCCCCGGACAAGTACACCTGGAGATTCTTTAGGAAAATTTCCAGTGCCCGGTCGTTGTAATAAGGCGAGAGACCCGAGATATGAGGGGTGAGCAGGCAATTCTCCAGTCCCCAAAAAGGATGGTCCGAAGGAAGCGGTTCCTGTTCAAACACATCCAGGGCTGCCCCGGCAATCCACCCTTCGGTCAATGCCCGCAGAAGAGCCGGTTCATCCACGACGCCGCCCCGGGCCATGTTGATCAAAAACGCCGTCGATTTCATTCGCCTCAATTCCGCCTCCCCGATCATGCCCCGGGTCTGGGCTGTGAAAGGGACGAGCACCACGAGATAATCCGCCCCGCCCAAAAGTTCATCCAATCCATCTTTTCCGGAAAATACACGATCGAAACCATCCACGGCCCGCCCGCTCCGGTTATGGCCCCATACCGTCAACCCGAAGGCCCGGGATCGCGTCGCCAAATCTTGGGCAATCGCTCCGGTCCCCAGCACCCCGAGTACCTTGCCTCCCAGCTCGTCCACGCGAAGCTTGCGATCCCAGACCCGCTCCCTCTGAAGGCGGGCGAACTCCAGGAGCCGGCGGCTGTGCATGAGCATAACGCCCAGGGCGTGCTCGGCCATTTGAGGGCCGTGAACCCCCCGAGCATTGGTCACCACGATCCCCCGCCGATCCAGTGCCGCCAAGGGCATCCGGTCCACCCCGGCGGAAAACACCTGGATCCACCGTAGGCTCTTCATCTGCTCCACCCGACGATCATCCAAATCCATCCCGTACGTAATCAGGACTTCTATCTCGGCCAGATCATTCCCCATCTCTTCCAAGCCCTGCACTGTCCGGATTTCCACCCCGGGAAAAACCTGTTTCACCCGCTCGCCATGCTTGGTTTTTAACGGCACAGTGCTCACCACGTTCAGTCGCCTGTGAGTGCTCGATTCCGTTCCGCTTTGCCCCATCGCCTCCGCCTCCTTTCCGGTCTCCCCACCACAGTGTTGCCCGTCCCGACCCGACGCCACCCCGCTCCCGGGGGACCGTCGCGAAGAAGCTCTTCCCTACGGGTCTTGAACTTGTTACCATGAAATAAGAATAGCAAAAACACCGCCGAGGGGCGAGAAGAGGTGGAGGCTTGATCCGGGTTTTATTCGTGTGTCTTGGGAACATCTGTCGCTCGCCGATGGCCGAAGCCGTTTTCCGCCGGCAGGTCGAGGAAGAAGGTCTGTCCGGGTGCATCTCCGTAGATTCTGCCGGGCTGGGCACTTGGAACGTCGGGGATCCGCCCCACCCCGGTACCCGCCGGGTCCTGGATGCCCGGGGCATCTCTTGGGAAGGCCACCGGGCGCGGAAGGTGTCCCGGTCCGATCTGGGCCGGTTCGACTATATCGTCGCCATGGATGAGGATAACCTCGCAGGATTGAGACGGCTTGATCCCGCGGGCGAGTATCTCCACAAGGCGTCACTGCTGCTCGACTGGGCACCGGAAACAGAGGTGCGCGAAGTCCCGGATCCCTTTTTTACCGGGACGTTCGAATACGTCTACCGGTTGGTGGAGGCCGGATGCCGGGGATTATTGGAACACATCCGAACGGTGCACCGCTGCGATCCTGGACCCGGAGATCTCACCCCGGAATGAACCTGGCAAGACACCATCACCACAAATTCACCATAAGAATTTTATCCTTTTCCCCTAGGACACTTTCTTCTCACAAGTGGTCGTCACCTGGTAGAATAGAGCCAAGAACAAGTTTCACGTAGGGCAAAGGTGTTCGGTTAGGAGGTGGGCCCGTTGAAAGGACTGTGGCTAGGGGGAATCATCCTGTTATTGAGTCCATTTCAACAGGTGGGGGCGAACCTGCAGAATGTCGAGGTTCCTCCGGCGGTAGCCCAGGTCATTCAGCACATTGAAGATCTTGCACAGCAAGTCGATGAGACATGGATTACCATCTCTAATATGCTGGAAAGCGGCCAGGCCACTCCCGATCAGATCAATCAACAGCTCGACCAACTCTCCCAGGAACTCAACCAGCTGCACCAGGCATTAGTCGACCAGTCACTGGCCAGACAGATCGGGATCCACCGATTGCCGCCCGAGCGGGCAGGATCCCCGCAATCTGTATCGGGAATCAATATCATTCCCGGGGATGCCAGGGTCTCCCGGGGAGCGTTGCAAGCTGCGGCAGATCTCGTGAAAAACGTCTCTCTGCCGATCTTGAAAAACGAATTGGGCCAACAACCCCAGAGGGCGCAGGTCGTACTGTTTTCCACCCCTCGCACTTATGGTAGTGCCTTGGCCCGGGCTGGTGTCGATCCGAACATGATTCCCCAGATGGTGGCCCATACCGGAGGTGTCACCGTGGGAAACGACATCTGGCTGCCCCTGTACCCCGTTCAGGCGGAATCGGATCTCGCCAACGTCCTCACCCACGAGTTGACCCATGTCACCCTCAACGAGATGGGAATTGGCGATCAACTGCCGGTGTGGATCAATGAGGGCATCGCTTGGTATGATGGGACCCAGGCCCAGGCCCAACTGGATCCGCAAAAGGTGACCGCTCAGGATGAGGCAATGATCCAGCAACTCCGGACTGTGGCTCGCCGGGGGGCACTGTTGCCCCTCTCGGCCGGGGAAGGGCAGATCATCCAGGCTCCCTATAATGTGGAGTGGCAAGACTATCTGGCGGTGCGCCAGCTGCTCAAAGACGGAGGAATGGAGAAGTTCCGGTCGTTCCTGCAGGACGTTGCCACTAAAGGTGTGGACCAGAGCTTCCGAGATCATTACCAGATGGATCTCGGACAGTACGAGAACCAAGTGGAGTCCGCCCTGGTGGCCGCTTTGCAGGGATAGTTCGTCGGTCAGAGGGGGCGGGCGTCACCCGTCCCCTCGCGCCACCGAGTCAACATTTGGCAGTTCGCCAATCTTACCGAAATGGCCCATGTACCCAATTCCCAACCTTCAAACGATAAAATTGTCCTTCATATCCCTTCATCGGCTTGGTCTTGGGATGATGACAGGGGTTCACGCTTAATGATTCGATCGCTTGTAGGATTCGTTTTGCCGTGACTTTATCCAACTTTCTAATAACCTTGCTGGCCTCTTTCGCGAACAGCAATTCATAACCCGAGGTCACGCTTCAAGTCCTCCAACGGTATGGCTTCACGTTTCATCAATTCTTGCCTGCCTTGTTCAATGGCTCGAATATCCTCTGGCGTCAACAGATCGTCTTCTTCGTCAAGCTGATTTTCCAATAGCCACGACAAAAAACTTTTTGCAACCAATTTATTTTTATCGTTCAAATGCTTGATCAATTGTTCCAGCTCTTGCTCAAGAGCACTCATGGTGCTGACCTCCCCGGTGAAATTCACGATCTTACCACAGATCCATTATAGCAAAATCGCCCTAAAGTGTCCGACGGCCCGGTGACCATCACTGTTACCTTGAGCTGGAGGATGTCACCTCATGCCGCCCCGATTCAAATTCGCACCCGTTTGAGGCGCAGGGCACCCAGCACCACCATCACGGAACTGAAAGCCATGGAGGCTCCGGCGATGAGGGGGCTCAACCAACCCGCAGCCGCAGCGGGGATGCCGATGATGTTGTACCCCAGGGCCCAGAACAGGCTTTGGCGAATGTTGCGCAAGGTCGCCCGGGAGAGGCGGACGGCGCGAACCACCCCCTCCAAACCGGTTCCAATGAGGGCTACTTCGGCGGCGTCCAGGGCCACGTCCGCTCCCGTCCCCACGGCGATGCCCACATCGGCCGCCGCCAGGGCCGGCGCGTCGTTGATGCCATCCCCCACCATGGCCACTTTCCGACCTCTTTTTTGATACTTCCGGATCACCCGGACCTTATCCTCGGGAGAGAGTTCGGCCAGAACGTGGCGAATCCCGACCTGCCGGGAGACGACCTCGGCGGTATGCCGGTTGTCCCCGGTGACCATGACCAACTCGATCCCCATTTCTTGCAGCGCTTTCACCGCCCGACGGGACTCCTCCAATAGAACATCGGAAACGGCGATCAAACCGGCCAATCGGCCATCCACCCCCACCTGGATCACAGTCTTGCCTTCTGACTCCCAGAGATCTTTCTCAGGGGGGACAACTCCTTCCACACCGCATTCCTCCAAGAACCGCCCGTTCCCGATTACCACCGTCCGCCCTTCCACGACGGCCCGCACTCCCCCGCCTCCTGAGGACACAAAACCCTCAGGCTCCGGGAGCGGCCCCAATCCAGTAGCCCCTTCTGCCAGGATTCGCCCAAGGGGATGTTCCGAAGGCCCTTCGGCCGAAGCAGCGAGGCGAATGAGGTCATTCCGCGAGCGAAGGGGGCCCGGTCGAATCACCCGCACATCTGTCACCGCAGGTCGCCCCCGGGTAAGAGTCCCGGTTTTGTCCAGCAGCATCACCTGAACCCGGTGCAACTGCTCCAGCGCCTCCCCGCCCTTAAAAAAGATTCCCATCTGCGCCGCCCGCCCGGTTCCCACCATCACCGCGGTGGGGGTCGCCAAGCCGAAAGGGCACGGGCAAGCGATCAGAAGAACGGCCACGGCGTTCATGAGGGCGGTGGGGAGTGCGCTGGTCGTGCCGCCGCCCGCAAAAAACCACACGCCGAACGTCCCGACGGAGATGGCGATCACCGCCGGAACAAACACATTGCAAATCGCATCCGCCAACCGCTGGACCGGGGCCTTCGACGCCTGGGCCTCTTCAATGAGCCCGATGATCCGCCCCAAGGCAGAGTCTGCGCCGACCCGCTTCACCTGGATCCGGAGAGTCCCCTGTTGATTGAGCGTCGCCCCGTACACCAGATCCCCCGCCCTTTTGACGACGGGGAGCATTTCCCCCGTCATCATCGATTCATCCACATCCGATTCTCCGGCCACCACCCGACCGTCCGCCGGGATTTGCTCCCCGGGTCTGACCACCACCACGTCCCCCACCTGGAGTTGCTGGACCGGAACGTCCCGCTCTCCCTGGGGGGTCCACAGGTGGGCAAATTTGACCTGGAGGGAAACGAGCTCGGCCAGGGCGTCGGCGGTGCGGTTTTTTGCGTGAGATTCGAGAATTTTGCCGAGTCGGACCAGTGTGATAATCAAAGCTCCAGTTTCAAAATACAAATGTCCCGACCCCCGGAGGATCATCCACACGCTGTAACCATAAGCTGCCGAAGTGCCCAAAGCCACCAGGACGTCCATGTTGGCCGAACCGCTGCGAAGGGATTTCCACGCTCCCACGTAAAAGGCCCAACCGGCGACGAATTGAATCTCGGTGGCCAAAACCCATTGCACCCGGGGATTGAGAAACGCCCTCGGGATATACGGAAAACCGGCCATATGGGCCATCACCCACAAAAACGGCAGAGACAAAATCAGGGAAAAAACAAACATTTCCCATTGACGGCGCCGATCCCCGGCCGAGTCTTTCGTCTGTTGATCAGGGTGGGCGCCGTATCCCAATTTTTCTACACGATCGATGAGCTCTTCCAGATCCACAGCCCCGGGGATGTACGTCACCGTGGCCCGCTCCAAGGCGAGATTGACGTTCACATCGAGAACCCCTTCCTGCCGTTTCACCACCCGCTCAATCCGGGTGGCGCAGGCGGCACAGTGCATGCCCGTGATCCGCAGGGTCGCTTTCTCCTTTTCCATCCCGCCGCCTCCCTCGAAAAGCCAGTCTATGTGTATTCGCCAGATGGACCAAGCTAGACCACTCCGTCCGAATTTCAAGGACAGCACAAAAAAAGCCCGTCTGGGCCGTGATGTCCGAGTTCTTCCAGCTCATACAGTTCAGTGACTGGCGAAATCTGAACATCAAGCGGACGGGAATTGACGAGAGCATGAGGAGGCGGGCATGGTATGGGCATATCTGCGACTGCCTCGGTACTCGGCGCTTTTGGACTGCTGGTTCTTCTGGGCTTGGCCGCAAAGGTGGCCGCCCTCGTGCTTCAAAGGCGGGGGGCGATGTCGCTTCCCATGTGCGGAACATCACCCCGGGCGCCGGGAATTACAGGGCACAGGTCTCAATCTCAAAACCGAGATCTTCGATCATCTTCCAATCCGCCTCGGGCAACTGCCCTTCCGTTGTCAGGTAGTCGCCGACAAAAATCGAATTGGCGGCATAGAGTCCCAGAGGCTGCAGCGTCCCCAGGTTCACTTCCCGGCCGCCGGCGATGCGGATCTCTTTTGCCGGGTGGACGTAACGGAACATGGCCAGTACCTTCAGGCAGTACCGGGGATTCAGTTCCTTTCGGCCTTCCAGGGGCGTTCCCGGAATGGGGTTGAGAAAATTAATCGGAATGGAGTCCACGTCCAAATCTTTGAGGGAGAAGGCCACATCCACCACGTCCTCTGGGGATTCTCCCATGCCGACGATACAGCCCGAGCACGCCGAGATACCGGCGGCTTTTGCCGTCTCCACCGTTTCCACCCGGTCGCCGTAGGTGTGCGTTGAACAAATCGCCTGGTACTGGTTCGCACTGGTGTTCAGATTGTGATTGTAGCGGTGCACCCCGGCGTCGGCGAGTTGCTGGGCTTGTTCCGGGGTGAGAAATCCGAGGCAACAGCAGATTTTTAGATCGGTGGTGGCCCGAATCTCTCGAACCGCTTCAACGATTCGCTCCACCTCTGAGGGGGCCGGCCGTCTGCCACTGGTCACGATGCAGTAGGTGCCGGCTTTGCGCCGCACCGCCTCCCGGGCCCCTTCCAGGATCGTCTCTTTTGAAAGGAGGGGGTATTTGGCCACGTCCGCCGTGGAAATGGCGGACTGGGAGCAGTACCCGCAATCTTCGGGACAAAGGCCGCTTTTCGCATTGAGGATCATGTTCAACTTTACTTTTTTTCCAAAATACCGTTGCCTAAGCCGAAACGCCCCGTCTAACAGGGCGGGCACGTCTTCATCCGGCGCGAGTAGAATAGCCAGGGCCTCCTCCCTGGTCACGGCTCGTCCGCTCAACACCTCCCGGGCCAGGCCCGCCCAGTTCCGCATTCCTTTCAAAGGTGTCACCGCAACATTCGCCTCTCCCCGAGTCATCATCGATCCCCTCCACGTATCGATTGAAGTATCGCTTCCAGATCCACGTGCGCCTTGACAGCGCCCAATATTTCCTCCCTCCCCGGGCGCCCGGGCAACCAGGGTACCCGGCCGAGGATCGGGACATCGGAATATTCCCGGATCAGTTCTGGGTTTGTTTGCTCAGCGACCGTGCCTCCATCCCGGCCCCCGCCGTTTAGAATCACTCCCGCCACCCGGAGTCCCGCCTGCCTGGCGTAGGCCACGGTGAGCAGAATATGGTTGACCGTTCCGAGCCCGGCCCGGGCCACGATCAACACCGGCAGGTCCGCACCCTTCGCCAGCTCGACGGCGGTAAAACCATCCGCCAGGGGGACCGTGATTCCCCCCGCTCCTTCCACGAGGACCAGGTCGTGGCGCTGAAGCCTCACATTCAAGATCTCCCGCCACATCTCGGGATCCAGCGCCACCCCTGCCCGCCGGGCCGCCAGGGCAGGGGCCAGGGGCTCCGCCAGGGTGTGCGGACAGATGGACGATTCCTCTTCCTCCAAACCGCCGAGCCATTTCAACCGGGCGGAATCGGAGCCCGGATCTCCCGGTCTGCAGCCGCTTTGCACCGGTTTCCAGGCCGTCGCTCGGAGCCCGACCTCTCGATAGAGGCCCACCAACGCCCCGGTAATCCATGTTTTTCCAACCTCCGTGTCCGTCCCGATCACCACAGCTCCGCTCACCGATCATCCCTCCGTTGTAAACACTGCCAGGATCCGATCCACATCTTCCATCCGGTGGGCGGCGGTCACCGTCAAACGAATCCGGCAAGATTCGGGTGGAACCGTGGGCGGGCGAATGGCCGGAGCAAAGATTCCGGCTTCGTCCAGCCGGGCGGCCAGACGCAGGGTCTCCCCCACTTCCCCGATGATGACCGGAATGATAGGGGTCGAACCCTCGGGGACCCGCCAGCCTCGTTCCCGAAGACCTGTGCGCAGTCGGGACGCCAAGGCGCGCAAATGGTCCCTGCGCCACTGCTCCTGCTCCATGATTTCCACCGCCACCAGGGCGGCGCCCACCGCTGCCGGAGAAGGGGCCGTGGAAAAAATAAAAGGCCTGGCGCGATTGATCAGGTAGTCGATGACCGCTTTCGCCCCTGCCACATATGCCCCCTCTACCCCCGCCGCCTTGCTGAGCGTCCCCATTTGAATGATTCGAGGTGCTGGGGACAATCCGTAATATTCCATCGTCCCCCGCCCGCGCTTTCCCAGCACTCCTCCGGCATGGGCATCATCCACCACCACAAAAGCGTCGTATTTTCCCGCCACCTCCAAGAGCCCGGGCAGCGGGGCCACATCCCCGTCCATGCTGAACACCCCGTCGGTATAGATCAGACGCCGGCGGGCGGGGCCGGCCGCGATGATTTTCGACTCTAAGTCCCCGGGATCCGCGTGGCGGTACACCGAGACCCTGGCCCGGCTCAACCGGCAACCGTCGATGATACTCGCGTGGTTCCACTCATCACTGAAAATCACATCTTCTTCACCGGCGAGGGTGGTGGCCAAGGCGACGTTGGCCATGTAGCCCGTGGCGAAAACCAGCGCCGCCTCGGTGCCCTTCCACCGGGCGATCCGCTTCTCCAGGGCTTCGTGCAGTTCCGTGTCGCCGCTGATCAAGCGAGATCCGGTGCTTCCCGCGCCGTACCGGATCATGGCCCTGTGAGCCGCCTCGATCAGGCGCGGATCCTGGGCCAGACCCAGGTAATTGTTCGAGGCACACATCAACATCCGGCGCCCTTCCACCGTCACCTCGGGCCCCGGAGCTGACTCGACCCTCCGCAACCGCCTGCGAAGTCCCGCATCCTCCAGGTTTTGAAGTTCTGCCTCAAGGCCGGTAGAGTCCATCACGACACAGCCCCTTCTTCCACCGCCCGGATCAGGATATCCGTCATCGCCTCCAGGTCCCCTTCCGGAGTGGCGAGAGGCGGCATAAACACCACCACGTCCCCGAGAGGACGGATGATCATCCCCTCGTCCCTGGCCTTCCGGCATACGGCAGCCCCCATGAGCCTGCGGGCGGGAAAGGGCTCCTTGGTGGCCCGGTCCGCTACGAGCTCGATCCCGACCATCATGCCCTTTATCCGAATGTCCCCGACGTGGGGATGGTCGATCAGTTTCTGAAGGCGCTTCCGGAGATACGCTTCATTCTTCTGGACCCGGTCCACCAACTGCGTTTCGTCAAATAAATCGAGATTGGCCAGGGCTGCGGCACATCCCAGCGGGTTGCCGGTATAAGAATGACCGTGATAAAAAGTTTTTTCCTCCCAGGGTTCACCGAGAAAAGCTTCGTAGACCCGGTCGGTGGTCAGGGTGGCCGCCACGGGGAGATAACCCCCCGTCAGCCCTTTGCCGCAGGTGAGAAAATCTGGGGATACCCCGGTGTGCTCGCAGGCGAACATCTTCCCGGTCCGCCCGAACCCCACCGCCACCTCGTCGGCGATCATGAGCACGTCCCACCGGGTGCACAAGTCCCGAACCTCCCGCAGAAAACCGTCGGGCATGGCAATCATCCCACCTGCCCCCTGCATTTCGGGCTCCACGATCAGGGCGGCGGTTTCCCCGCCGTGCGCCTCCAGGGTCTGGCGAAGCAGGTGAAGGCAGGCAAAGCCGCACGTTTTTGGCTCTTGGTTCAGGGGACAACGGTAACAGTAAGGGTAAGGAACGCGAACCGTTTCAAATAAAAGTGCACCGTACGCCCGGTGATATAAATCAATGGCGCCCACACTCACCGCGCCCAGGGTGTCCCCGTGATACGCCCCGGTCATGGTGATAAATTTTCGCTTTTCGGGATGGCCTATATGTTGCCAGAACTGGTATGCCATCTTGATGGCGATCTCCACCGCCTCGGCCCCGCTGTCCGAGTAAAATACTTTATTCAAGCCCGGAGGAGAGATCTCGATCAACCTTTCCGCCAATTCCACCGCCGGCACGTTGAGTTGCCCAAGCATCGTGCAATGGGCGATTTTCCCGAGCTGATCGGCGATCGCCCGATCGAGTTCCGGCACCCGGTGGCCGTGGACGTTGAGCCACAGGGAGGACACGCCGTCGTAATACCTCCTTCCCCTCACATCTTCCAGCCACACCCCCTCCCCGCGCTCCACGATCACCGGCTCCTGATCAAAAAAATCTTTCATCTGGGTGAAAGGATTCCACACGTACCGCCTACTTTTCTCTAATAAGCCGAGATATCGTTCCACCCCATCGCCCCCTATTGTTAACTCAAATAAACATAATGGTTAACATCCGAGGCTTATGATACCAGATTGTCGAGTTCACGCGCAATCCGGGGTGACATTTTCATTGGCTGTTTCATAGATATAGAGAAAGAAGTGGGGCATTTTCTCAAAGAAATCGGAACATCGGCGATAGGTTCTGTATGCGATCGACCGGGAATGGCTATACCAATAGTAACGAAAAGGAAAGATATGGAGGCGAAACCATGGAAACGGTAGAACGGTGGACCACGCGCTCTGACGCTTGGGCGCCCGAAGATGACAAAAAATTGGCGGACATTGTATTGCGCCACATTCGCGAGGGCAGCACCCAGCTGAGCGCCTTTGTCGAAGCGGCCAGCGAATTGGGCAGGACCCCCGCCGCCTGCGGTTATCGCTGGAATGGGATCATTCGGAAAAATTATGAGGAGGCAATTCAAGAGGCAAAGCGGGTGAAAAAAGAGCGGCTGGCCCAAACCCGGGGCCGCAGGGGGCGCCGGCGTCAGGTAGGGCACCAGTGGAACATTGATGCGGTGATCCAGTCCCTCCGAGCCTGGGAAGAGGTATTCCAAAAAATGGAGCGGGAGAACGCGGAGCTCCGGCGTACCGTCACCCATTTGGAGGATAAAGTCCGTTCTCTGGAAGAGGAGAACCGCCAACTTCGCGAGGGAGGAGCTCTGTCCCAAGCTGAACAATTACGACACGACTCCCGGGAATTCCTGGCCCTGGTGGATCGGGCTCGGAAGCTTTTCCAGGAAATCGGCGAAAAACAGCCGCCATTAGGGGTGAAAGCCCAAGAGTAAAACCTCCCGGTGGATCGGTGGTCGACTCCGCGCAACCTCACCGCCACCTCGAGGCACTGGAATTGAATTCTCCACGGCACCCATGCGGGCGGCCTCCGGGTCGCCTGATCATGCCAACCGCCGCCTTTCCTCGACAGTGGCGCAAGAAGGCGGCGGCTGGCGTTCTCCATTCCTTCCCACAAACTCCACTGGATCGTCATAATTTCGCCGGCATCTGCCCGCCCAAAGAATCGAAACGGGATACAATAAAAATGAGTGATTCCGGATTTGGACGTAAAGGAGGGCGGGGTGCGTGGCGACTGCATCCGCATGGATTCACGCCGTACTAGGTACCCTTTTTCTTCTCTTCGTGTTTTACCTCGCCGGCGGTGCACTGGCTTCATTGGCCGCAGCCGGGTACGGAGCCCGCAAGCACGACGCGCGCGGCCTCCGTTTGGCCCGTCTGGTGGTGCGAAAAACAGCGGTCCGGGAATGGCTGGTTTTTCTCCTCGGAGTCGTTCCCCCGATCATCATCGGGGTTTTCGTCCGATTGGCCGATGCCACGGCGTACATGTTGACCCAAGGTTGGCTGACGACCGTTTTCCTCCTTTTTACGGGTTGGGGAGCACTTCAGGTGTTTAAAATTCTCTTGTATAAATATCCGCGGTCTCCGAAGCTTTTCATTCCCTTCGGCATCGCCGCGGTGGTTCTTCTTCTTCCAGTTCCGGCGCTGTTCATGGTCACCGGGGAATTCGCCGCCCAGCCGGATCTGTTCGGCGGGTTCATCACTTTGATACTGGCCATGTTGCAGCCGTCGGTGCTTTGGCGGGCGCTGGACCTGACGATCACCACCGGGCTGATCGGTGGATTCCTGGTGGTCAGTATCGCTTACCGCCGTTTGCGCCGGATGGCTGCCGATTCGCCAGTTCGCCGGTTTTATCGCTGGGCCATGGAATCCGGATTACGGGGTACCATGGTTTCCGCAGCCCTTTTGGTATTGTCCGGGGCCGTCACCGTCGCTTCGTTATCTCCGAACGCCCAGGCGGCGCTGACCGGCGGGAACATCGTCCAAACCGGCTTGTTCGCCGCCGCCGCTCTTTTCCTCGTCGGGATCGCCGCCGCTTCCTGGCTGCTCAGCCGATCGAATCACGCCCGCGGTGTGGTGGGGACCCTTGGGATCCTTCTCGCAGCCATATTGGTTGTCATGGGCAGTCTCCACGCCGAGATGCGGGCCTATCAGAACGGCCCGTATTTCGGACAGGTGCCTCCGGGGTTGTACCCGAGCATTTTGCAACAGAGGATCTGCGGGTGGTGATCATGGCCGGGGGCCGGCCATGCTTTCCCCGGCTCGCAATGACGAGCCGAATCGGAATGGCGCACGGTGGAATCACGTCACCTCGGCCTTTTTTAACATCTCCGGATGGCGTTTCTCCATCTCATCCAGCAAAACATGCCCTTCTTTGACGTCCGAGCGCGAACCCTTGGTCACTGTATACGCCACAGGCAGTTCATGCTATCATCGTCCGTTTCAACCGAGGGCTTGGTGAACACCGACCAGAATGAGCAAAAATCCGGCGACCAGAGAGGAATATTTACCGAGCAGTCGTGCGAACACCCCCACGCCGATCAGGTTCCCAAACCAGATCATGATATATCCCCACATCGAAATGACCGCGGTTGTCGTCCAAATGGTCGTGGCGTTTGAAACCGTCCCACCAAAAGCACTGACAACATTTGTGAAAGACAATGCAAGACCGAGCAGTGCTCCCTGCTTCCAGTTTGGTCGTGTTTGAATCTTGACTTTTCCAGTGTGTCGGGAGATACGCGGATGAACGTATCCGGAATACCAGAAAAACAACCCTATACAAGCGAGTGCGATACAGGATGCCCACCCAGCTTGTTCGGCAGTGAAGTAATGAGAGATCAGCTTACCGGCGTACGCACCGAGAAATGCGGTGCAAAAACCAACGCCATTGACGACCGCATTAACCCGGTGAGGAAATTTGATTTTTTGACTTCCGTACGCGATTCCCACACCACAGTTGTCAAAATTCGCTCCGATGCCAATGAGATTTGCCGTAATGAACGCATTCCACCAGCTCATTTTCCCGACCCCTCCCATGACACTTCTGATAGCCCTTGCCACGATATGAGGCTGGGCCGGCTCGTGTATGGGACAGGAGGATCAAGACATGTACCTGTTTTTAGTTGACCTCCTCACCCCTTTTGGCGGGGGATTCCTTCCTGCCACCAGAGGCCTTGTTGCACCCCTTGGATCGGTCGAACGACCGACTCCCCGGCTCTACACCGGAGAACAGGCGATCCGGGCCAGTCCAGCCCGTAAAATGTTTATCGCTCCCACTGTGTCCGCATGGCCCTCATACCCGCACTGTTCACACCGGAATGTCGATTGCGTCGGCCGATTCGCCGGGCTTTTGTGCCCACATTCCGGAACCGGACAAGTCTGGCTCGTGTACGGGGCCGGTACGGCCCCCAGCCAGCCTCCCAACCAGTGGAGCTTGTAGCCCAAGAACGTTTGAAACATGAACCACCCTTGGTCCAGGATCGCTTTGTTCAGCCC
>NZ_JAILZZ010000094.1:0-4565 GCF_023512215.1 Kyrpidia sp.
TCGTGAAAGTGAGCCAGATTGGAAAAGGGATACGAATTTCCAATCCACGGAAGGCATTTCCGGAAAGCTTACGGTGGTTGTGCAGTTCCAAAAGCTGCGCATGACATGGAAGCGCCCGGAATGGGAAAAGCCGTCCCGGCTGCAGGTCTATTTGTTGTCCACGAGTTCGGGCAAGACGACGATCGCCATCCATCAGGAAATGCTGGAAGACGTTTATGTCAGGGAATTGATGAGACGCTTCTGGGACCAGAAGCTGAGGCAAATCAAGAATCGTGTGGAGGCGTAGCGATGAACAAATTCAGCCATATCGACTTGACAGTAAACTCTTGGGAGCAGGTCCGCCCGTTTTATGAGAATCTGCTCCATGCGTTGGGGTTTACCCGCACCTTTCATTCGGAAAAATGGAAAGTATTCGCCGCGGAAGGAGATCTTCCGAGCGTTCCTTATTTCGCCATCACGGAAGATCCTGATCATAAACCGAACGAAAATTTGATCGGGTTTTGGGCCCATGACCGCGCGGAGGTGGACCGGATTGCGGAGCTTGTGAAGCAATACGGGGGAACCATCATCAGCGGACCCCGGCTTTTCCCGATCAGCCCGACTTACTACGCCGTTTATTTTCAGGATCCGTGCGGCAACAAGTACGAAATGGTTCACCGATTGGATTAATGCGGGGATGAACGTCTTTGACCGGGTTGTGGTTTTGCACCTTCAACAATCTCGCGTTCGGTTTTTTCACTTGACCTTCTCACACCCAGGATGAGAAGACGGACGGGCACCGCGGCTGTCGCCAAGATCGCGACCAGGGTCATGGCGTAATTGCGGATCAACCAAGTCCGGTGATCTTCGATACGGCGAAGACCCGGAAGGCTGCCGTTGACGGCGATTCGGTACCAGCCTGTTTTGGGGCCGTTCGCGAGCTGCGGCGGCCGGTGCCGCCCGTTTCCCCGAATACAAGAGGAAACGAGGCGGGAATCTGACAGCCGCGAACGCCGGCAGCGGGGAAGGAGGCGCGGAATTTGCCGGTTGGGTGGCCCTCACCGCCGACAAGTGGCCGGCGATTTCGACGGGCAATGGGGGCCTCTGCCAGTGGATCAAGGTCGACCATTCCGTGTCTCAACGTCTTCCGACATGATGGATCCGTGGGTTCCCACACGACGATCACATTGCTTTTGCTTTCTAACAATTTTTGGATCATGACGATCTCCTTGACATCGGGCAACAATTCCACAATCACCGTGTCCTTAAGAATAAACCTCACAACCCCGGCTATGCTTTGTTCAAACAGATCGTAGATCCGTCCTGCGCTGCGGCATCCGCGCGGAACGGTGTGAGGACTGTTGGCCACGTACCCCAACTTGCCGATGGATGGAATCTCCGCCCGTATCGCTTCGGCATCGTGGGCATTGTCCGGTTCCTTGGTCAAAACGATGATTTGGTTGAGTTGAAAAACTTGCGGCCCGAAATAGTGCTGAATGCCCGTGACAGCGATGTACACCCTTTCTTCCACATCCGTCACCCCCGGTATCCGATGTACCCTTATCATGATGCACAAGGCTCGCACCATCAAGGGGAGAGATACACGTCAACAAGCCGGGGTGTGGGCCGCTGCGCCACCGGGAAGCCGGTCATGAGAACAAAAGGCTCTGCACCTTTGTCCCCTGGCGCCGCCCCGTCGTTCGCCCGTGCCATGGTCTTACGGGAGGTCTACCGGCGGGAGCTGCAGATCCGGCGGTCGCAGCTGGTGGTCGCCCTGGTAGCGGCGACAAGGGTCATTAAAAGGAAAGGCCCGGGTTGAATCCGGGGCCTTTTTCACTGTTCGAACAGCGGAAGACCACTGGCATATACGGCGCATAGGAGCCCCCTCACGACTCACGCAACCTCGACGATCGGACCGTTCCGCGTGATCATGATCACACGATCGATACCCCCGCCAATTGGGCATCATTCCAGGTTCGCGCACCCTGATCGAACATTTCGACGCAATCCGGCCCCGCCGAGAAGCTCGGTGCCGATCAGCTCCCGGCCGTGTTTGCCCTGTACCGGAGAAAGGAGAAGGTCGAAGGCGGCGCAACGGCCGGGCCCGTTCCCACGGGGTTCGTCGGAAAGCCTGAAGATGTGGCGGCGGCCGCGGTGTATCTGGCTTCCGAGGAGTCGAACTATATGACGGGCAGTCTCCTCGTCATCGACGGCGGATGGACGGCCCAATTGGCTTCAGATGGTACAAAATCGCCGTACGGACAGCACAACTCAGTATCGAAGGACCGTCCGGCGCCGCATACCAGATTAATGGCCAACCGGCCGCGTCCGTCAATGTTGTACTGCCGGGCTCATAAGAAATCACGGCAAAGGTCGACAGTCCGTTCGGGTCGGTATCCGACACGCATACGGCCCAGGTGGACCGCAACAGCACCGTGACATTCTCTTTCTCACGCAACATGCTGACAATCTCATCCCGAGATCTTGGCAACACAAAAGCCACGCTCATCGTCGATGGAGAATCGGGCCCTGTCGAGTTCAAATCCGGTTTCGTCGGTGCAACAGCTGCGGTCGGCCCTGTCCCTCCCCTGGATGGAGAACAGACCAGGGGGCAGGTTCAGAACCTTGGGGAACGTTCGTGGAATCGGACTCAGAATTTTATTCTTCTCAACAACAAGGGGAATGGACATATACGATGATCTAGACACAAACAACCGAACATAGAAGATCCACTCTGCCCAAAACAGCTATGACACTTTATCACCAGGTTCTCCGAACATTGTCATGACGCCCTGATGTTCGTCCATATGGCTCAGTGCCCCCGCTCCTCTGCGGCCGGGGGCTTCGTTTCAAACAGGGGTGGGCACCCGGATTACCGGTCCCGGTTGGCCGCCAACCCCTCGGCACCCCCGCCCGGTGCTCGGCAGCAGTCGATGCTCCGGAGGCTTACGCATGCAGGAAACCCTCCCCTTACCGGACGAAATATTGATGTGCATATATTCGCCACAGTTTATCTACGACACCGTCCGCGTCTTGTACCGGAAAGGGGGCGTTTCCTCAATGAACATGCGAATGTTTTGGTTTTGGTTTCCGTTTCGCGTTGTCGCGGCGTTGTTGGTGTTGACCGGCGCAGCCGTTCCCGGGATCTTCACTTTACCGGCCTACGCGGCAACCGCGCCTTCTCCGTCCACTACCCAGCCCATCCCGTCAGTGCCGTCGGCGGCGGACGATACCACGTTCTGGCTGCGGGCCGGAAACGATCTGTATCTTGTCGCCAGCACCAACGCGGGACTTCTCGGGCAGGGAACGCCCATTCTGTCTGCCGTCCCCGGCCAAACACTCTTTCTATGGGCATTCTCCAGCACCCGGGACGTGGAGCCGAACGCCGACTGGTTCGTGAACAGTCCCGACGCCGTCGTCCACCCGGGATCCCGAGACATCCGGTGGACGGTGCAGAGTCGAAAGGCGGCCTGGGCCACGTTCACCGCTTCCAAACCTGGCATCTACACGGTGCAGGCTCGCTCCCGAGACACCTACAGTGTTCCCCTCGTTCTCATCATCGGACTCCAGGACCTGAAACCAAAAAGCCCTGTACCGCCTCCCGACGCCGAACATTCGGGCATCCGGCCGCTCAAGGGCCCTCTTCCGCCCGCGATCCCGCGAAAGACCGAGAATTTGACCTGTTGGCCCTACCAGCCCGTCGACGGATGGCTCCCGGTGATTGGACGAGCTTCCGACGGGGTAAAGTCCGTTACGGTCACCATCTCCACCCCGGATTGGTCAAAATCCTGGAACTACACTCTGCCGATCAGCGCCAACGGCGTTTTCGGAGCCGACCTGCGAGTTCCTTTCCAGGGCGACTTGGTCGTGTATCTCGCACCCGACTTCTTCCGGCAATTGCAAACCAATGATGGCCGGTTGCAACAGTATGTCGGGTATGCTGTCCACTCGGACGCGGAAGCCCTGCCGGAAACCGGTCTGGCGCGCCTCGCGTCCGCATGGGTGGATTACAACCAAAACCCAGTATTCGCAGCCACGGCGACCGTCCTGATGGATAACGCCCCCTCCATTCGCAGCGGTATCGCCGCCGTCGCCAATTTTGTATCCGGCAAACTGCGGTACGATTGGGACAGCTTTTCCACCGGGCGATCGGTGTGGAAAAGTGCAGACGATGCTTGGAAAAGCGGAAGCGGAGTCTGTCAACAATTCGCCGATCTGACGGTGGCCATGCTTCGCTCGGTCGGTATCGCCGCCGAAACCGTGTCCGGCGAAACCGTCGGCCCGTTCGCAGGTCCACACCAATGGCTGCGAGCCTGGGACGGCTCGAGCTGGGTCATTGTTGACCCCACGTGGAATCAATTCGGAAATCGAAGCACGACCGCCGTCTACAGCGAATATCTCACCGAAACCCAGGCGTACAAAGAAACTCATATTCCAAAAATATTCGGCGCGGCACAGTGAGCCGCGCCCCTTGGCTTCCCGGCGTCATAGGACGAGATCGCAACCAACGCCAATCTTGTATTCGCCTACCACGTGTCAGTCAGGCTACAACTGACGTGGGCCCTGCTGGGAATGCCGCCCAGTGG
>NZ_JAILZZ010000095.1:0-4463 GCF_023512215.1 Kyrpidia sp.
ACGAGAATGCGGCGCGGAATCTGGCGGCTCTTGCGGCCGCCGTCGCCGGGAGTGGACCGGAGACGAAAAACGCCCGTCGAGAGGATGTAAGACCAGGCCCCGCCGGGCGGTCTTCGATGAAACGGGAAGCCGGCACCGGGCAACCGGGTAAGACCGGCGCCCCTGCCCCGCAAGGGACGGGTACTTGAAACAGATGTATATGTTTCAAGTAACGGTTCATAGGCCGAGTTCCATTCTCCAATTCTGCGTAAACCCTGGGGGCGCCCAGGGCGCACTGAACATGTTCCGCAGGTCTTGCGAATCTCCCGCAAAACGGTCATCCTATGGTATAGACGGGCGTAAGCATGCCCAAGAAGGCTCAGGCCCGACCGACGAGTCGGTGCCCGGGTCAGCCGTTTGGATGACGGGAGGCGTGGGGAGTGTCAAAAGAGCCAAACATTCTCATTCTAACCGGAAGTTTTGGCGATGGACATCTTCAGGTGGCCCGGGTGTTGCGAAACGGCTTCCAGAAACAAGGTGTTCGAAAGGTCCGGGTGTTGGACTTGTTTGCCGAGGCGCACCCAGTGATCAATCAGGTCACGCGCTACGCCTATCTCATGGGTTATGGGGTGGCGCCGTCGATTTACGGATGGATGTACACGTCCACCCGGGATATGGAACAGGACGGGATGTTTGCCCGCTTGCTCAGCTCCTTCGGGGAACAGACTTTGCGGCGGATCTTGAAAGAAGAGCGGCCCGACGCGGTCATTAACACGTTTCCGGTCTCGACCATGCCGGAGCTGCGGCAAAAACTGGGCATGGAGATCCCCCTCGCCGCGGTGATCACCGATTTTGCGCTGCATCAGCGCTGGCTTCACCCGGCGATCGACCGTTATTACGTGGCCACGGAGGATTTAAAGCAGGGGCTCGTCCGGCGGCAGATCCCGGAAGACCGCGTCGTGGTAAGCGGCATCCCCATCCGCGAGTCCTTTGCGACGCCGGTGGACCGAAACACAATCTATGGAAAATACCATTTTGACCCGAGGAAGAAAATCGTCCTGGTGATGGCCGGAGCCTATGGGGTGCTTCAGAACACCCGGCAGATCTGCAAAATCCTGGCCCAGGACCCGGACCTGGAGGTTGTGGTGGTGTGTGGCAAAAACCAGCCGTTACGTAAAGTGCTGGAAACCACCTTGGCCGACCAGCCGTCCATTCACGTGTTCGGTTTTGTCGAACAGATCCACGAATTCATGGCTGTGGCCTCGGCGATGATCACCAAAGCTGGGGCCATCACCCTGTCCGAAGCCCTGGCCATGAAACTGCCCACCTTGATTTTTCGGCCCGCTCCGGGGCAGGAGCGGGAGAACGCTTCGTACCTTGCGGGCAAGGGCGCGGTGATCGTCTTCAAGGACATGGACGAATTTCGGGTGCGGGTGGGGCCGCTGCTCCGGGACGAACGCCGCCTCGGACAGATGAGACAGGCGATGGCGGCCTTGCAAAAGCCCTTTGCTGCCGATACAATCGTCAAGGATACATTAGATTTGATACAATCGCAGATCCGCATGACCCCGGTCCATCGGTGAGCGCCATTTTGCATCGACTCATCGAAGGGTGTCGGTGCATCGGCAAGTGTCGGGGCTGTGGACCCGGGCGGGGGGCGTCATCAGGATGTGGGCGGCAGCAGGGCGTCGGTCCTAGAGACAAAAGCCTTGCCCAGCCATGCCCTGCCCCGGGCCAATGGCCGCCGTCGGGAAGGGGATCGAATGGAGATATTGAAGCGAGCGGGGATGACAGAAGGCCTTTTGCCCGTATCCATGGTGTTATTTTTCGTGGAACTGGTCCGGGGGGCGTACTTGGGTTCTTTTTTGCCCACATATGTGACAAACGGGCTGGGGCTGTCCGTCACCACGGTCGGTGCCGCTGTCACCGCTCATTTCGTGATGGACACTTTTACAAAGAGCTTTCTCGGTCATTTGTTGGACCGTTTTTCCTCCCGAAAAGTGGTATTCGGTGGGCTGCTCATTTCAATGTTCGGACTGTTCATGACGTACGGGGCGCCCTTTGCCTGGCTCGTCATCGCCGGGGCCGGGGTGTTTGGCATCGGCATTTCGCCGGTGTGGATCGTGGCCCTGAGCACCGTGAAAGCCAGCGCCGCCCGGGCGACACAAATGGGCGCTTTGTACACCCTGTGGCTGGCGGGGCTTGGGGCCGGCCCGATCCTCCTCAATTTTTTCCTCGATAAGGGATATCACCTGTCTTTCTGGCTGATGGTCGCCTTCTGGGTGCTGGGATGGCTGCTCTCCCTGCGCCTGGCGGACCAAACCATCTCCGAAGTGGAAACCCCCTCTTTCGCCGCCCAGTTTCGGGCGCTGTGGCTGCGGCTGAGAACCATGCGGCCCCTTCTGCCGGGCATGATGCTTCAGACCACCGCCGCCAGCATGCTGGTGCCGATTCTCCCGAGTTACGCCGCCCACCACGTGGGGCTCAGTTACAGCCAATATTCTTACGTGCTGCTCGCCGGAGGGTTCTGTGCCGTGATCGCCATGGTGCCCATGGGACGGCTCTCGGACCGCCGAGGGCGAAAATGGTTTCTGGTGGGCGGTTTTGCGGGATTCGCCCTCACCCTGTACGCCCTGACCATGGTGGGGAGCCTTCGCGCCGCTATATTGGTGGCGATCGTTTTAGGGCTGTCTTACGCCGCGGTGCTCCCGGTGTGGAATGCTGTTCTCTCTTACCAAGTGCCGGACGACCAACAGGGGCTGGGCTGGGGGGTCTTCTCCAGCGTGGAGGGCATCGGCGTGATGATCGGGCCGATTCTCGGCGGACGGATTGCCGATCTGTACAGCGAAACCGGGACTGTGGTGGTGAGCGCAACCCTGCTCGGCATCCTCGCCGTGTTTTATCTGCTTTTTCCGTTCTCCCATTTAATTCGAGATCGCCGGCGCCGCTCCTGATCGATTGGTAAATGACGGGACACACTATCCGTGAACCCGGGGTCGCCAGGCTGCAGGACCCGCACTCGCACTGCGAGATGGCAAGCCACGCCCCGGAAATTCCTTCTCGCCAAAGGAGGATTGGTCTCGTGGGAGAACGGATCATCTCCGTGAAAAAGAACACGGACGGCGACATTGTGGCGGTGAAGTTGAGTTCGGGGAAAATTCTCCAATACGATGAAGCGGTGGAGAAGGCGAAAAAAGGGGAGATCGAGCACGTGGATGTGGTTCAGCGATACGGTCGCGACATCCTGCGCAGCGAGGCGGACGGCACGACAGAGAATAACCTCGACCGCCTGCCCACTTTCGAGTAAGCCGCCCTGCAGCGGGGGGACCGCCCTTGGGCGCACGCACCCGGCGTCTGCGGAATACAGTACCCTAGACCATCATGGAGAAAAGGGGTACGATCATGCAGATCCACGTGGTGCAGCGGGGGGAGAGCCTGTGGAGCATTTCCCGCCGATACGGGGTGGCGCTGAACCAAATCGCCGCTGCGAACCAATTGCCGGATCCCAACCGCCTAGTCCCCGGCCTGGCGCTGGTGATCCCCACCCCCTCCCCCGGCCCCAAGCCGACCATCGATGTGAACGCTTTTACTTTTCAATTCAGTCCCGCCGGCGCCCAGGAGGTTCGCCGGCACGGACGACACCTCACGTACATGTCACCCTTTGCGTATCGCATCCGCAGCGATGGCACTTTAGAGACGATCGACGATACGGCCCTGATTCAGGCTGCCGTCGCCACCCGGGTGGTGCCGATGATGGCCATCACCAATTTCACGTCCCGGGAGTTGGGGACGGACCGGGCCCATGCCGTGCTCAGCAGCACCGCCGTGCAGGACCGCCTGCTCAACAACATTGTGGCCATGATGAGGAACAAAGGCTACCGCGGACTGAACATCGATTTCGAAAATGTTCTCCCCGCGGACCGTCAGGCCTACAACGCCTTCCTCCAGCGGGCGGTCAACAGGCTGCACGCGGAGAACTATTTTGTCTCCACGTCCCTGGCCCCGAAAACCAGCGGCGCCCAGCGGGGATTGTTGTATGAGGCCCACGACTACCCGGCTCACGGGCGGATCGCCGATTTTGTCGTGCTCATGACGTATGAATGGGGCTATCGCCTGGGGCCGCCCAGGGCCATCTCCCCCGTCAACCTGATCCGCGGTGTGCTCGACTACGCGGTATCGGTGATTCCGCGGAACAAGATTCTGATGGGCTTTCAAATTTACGCCCGGGATTGGCGGATTCCCCACCGGCCCGGGATGCAGGCGGAGACCATCAGCAACCAGGAAGCGGTGCGCCGGGCTGTGCAGCACGGTGCCGTGATCCAGTACGACTGGACCGCCCAGTCGCCCTATTTTCGCTATTGGGACGCCCGGGGTCAGGGCCACGAAGTGTGGTTCGAAGATGCCCGAAGCGCCCAGGCGAAGTTCAACCTGGTGAAAAGTTATCGATTGCGGGGCCTGAGTTATTGGGTGCTGGGCTACCCGTT
>NZ_JAILZZ010000096.1:0-4323 GCF_023512215.1 Kyrpidia sp.
CGGGAGGTGCTGGTGTTTCTCGCCCGGGGGTATCAAAACCGGGAAGTGGCCAAGGAACTGAACATCAGTGTGAAAACAGTGGAAAACCATAAAGCAAACATGATGCGCAAGCTGGGCGTCTCCACGGTGCGGGAAGTGATCGAATACGGCCGCCGGAATCGGCTGCTCGATCTATACCGATGAAGGAGGTTCGTAGATTCCGAACTGCTCCCAAAGATCCTCCATCTCGTGCAGAATTTCCGCTGTCTGTTTGGATAGGCGATTTGACACAGCGCGGAGTAATCCCGTCAGAAAGGATAGGGGCGCGACGAAAGAGTCCATGTGGGAGGGAATGCCTGTGGGCGTGAAAAAAGACTCGTCGGCCAGAGGCGCGAGGGGAGACGAAGGATAATCCGTTATCGCCATGATCCACGTTCCTCTTTTTTTTGCGTACCGCAGGTGTTCCACCGTCCAGTGGGCGTAACGGGAGAACCCAATGCCCACCATCACATCACCAGGTCCAAAGCGCTGTAAAAGGTCGATCATTCGCGGGTCTCCAGTAAATAACACCACGTCTTTTCCCAAAAGATGAAGGTAAAATTGAAAGAATTGCCCAAGGGAAACGGTGCTCCGAGCGCAGACGATTCCAATCCGCGAGGCGGAGATCAGCCGTTCCCTGGCCCGAAAAAAGGTTTCTACGTCCAACCTTTCGATCATTAGAGCGATGTTCTGGGCACTTATCTTCTTCTGTGTGATGTTTGGGATTGCCCTGGTGGGCTTGGGGGAACGGGGCCGTCCGTTTGTCAGTCTTATGGAAATCGTATCTCAAGCTTCGTTCCGCTTGGTCAACCTGGTGATGACCGTGGCGCCCATCGGCGTGTTTGCCCTGATGGCGGCTACCATCGGAACTTACGGGGTACAGTTGGTGATCCCCCTGTTGCGGCTGATCGGAACGGCCTATGTGGCGCTGGCCATTGTGGTGTTTGTCGTTTTTCCGATCGTTGCGTGGTTTTTGCGAATCCGTATCATTGAAGTCTACAAAATGGTTTGGGATCTCATGATCATCGGGGCGTCGACCGGCAGCACAGAAACCGTGGTGCCGCAGTTGATGGATCGACTGGAGCGATTCGGTGCGCCCAAGTCCATTACTTCTTTTGTCATCCCGGCGGGATTGCCGCTCAATTCTGATGGGACGACTCTATATCTCACGATCGCTGCACCTTTTATCGCTCAGTTGTTCGGAATTCATATGACGTTTTGGCATCAGGTGATGATGATCTTGTTCTTCATCGTGACCAGTAAAGGGGTGGCCGCGGTTCCCTCGTCGTCCATGGTGATTTTGTTGGCTACGGCGACGGCGGTGGGTTTGCCCGCAGAAGGGGTGGCGCTGATCCTGGGGGTCGATCGGGTGATCGACATGGCGCGGACGGCGGTGAATGTCATGGGCCATGTTTTTTCCTCGACGGTGGTGGCTCGTTGGGAAGGCGTGTTTGGGCAGAAGGATCCGGAAGTCACGGTGCAGTCGAGCACCCGGGAAGAAGCAGAGCCCGTGTAAGGATGGCCTTGGATCCGAGGGATTAACTCTGGTGCTGTCGAGCAGGTTTCTTGTTTCGATGCCGACGGGACCATAAGGTTGCCCCGCCTGTGTAGAGTAAAAATAGCCCAGCGACGATCCAAAAGAGTGCGTCTGGGCCGAATATACTCATGACGAAGGTTCCGCCCATGGGCCCGGCGACCATACCGGCGCCAAAATGGATAACGGCCAACCGATTGGCCCGTGGGAGTTCCCGCCCGTCGACTAGATCCTGAAGGTATGCCAGGCTCAGGCTGAACAGCGAGCCGGCGGCGGCTCCGGCCAGACCGAACCCCAGGGAGAAACCCGCTGTTGAAGACGCGTAGGCGGTGGTGATCAGCAGGGCGGCGCCAACGGCGCTGCAAACGATGAGAGTCTTTCCGCGGCCGAACCGGTCGCTCCACCACCCGAGAGGCATTTGAAAGATCAAGCTACCGATCACGAACAACGACAGCGCCAAAGAGACCCCGGATAAACTCCATCCCCGGGATACCGCATACAACGGGAGATCCGCGTTAAAAGCCGATTCCATAAATCCGAACGCAAAGGGCAAGGTCAAGGCGGGCAGGGCTGAGCGATACAGGCCCGGCACCCCAGACAATCGGGTACGCCCGCTCATCAAAGACGGTTCATGGGGGAGTGGATCCGGACGCACATCTTGGATGCGGAGGATGGGTACTCCAGCTGCCAACAGTACGCCAGCGGCGAACAAAAAAGGGACGGGCTCTCCCCACAGGAGGGTGTTGACCCCGAGGGGCCCCACGGCGAACCCGGCTCCAGTGGAGAACCCGTACAGTGCCATCTGCCTCCCCCTGCGGGCGGGATCCGCCAAAAGTCCTAACCAAGTTTGGGTGCCGTAATGGACAGCTCCAAGCGCCGTCCCCAAAACAAACCGCAGAACCAACCAAACTGAAGCCTCTTGGAACATCGGAAACAAGAGGGCAGACAGTGCGGCGGCCCCGAGGCCGGCGCACACCGTCATCCGAAATCCGATCCGGCGGGCCACTCGCTCCATGAACAGCATGGAAAAGAGCAACCCGGCATAAATGGTGACCGTGGCTGCCGCCCCTGTCGCAGTTCCTCGGGCTGCTTCCAGAGCGTTGCCAGTGCCCTGTGGATCTAGAGCGGCCAGTAGGGGGCTCGCAACTGCTCACATAAACCTTAATGAAGATTGATATTCCTCATCATTTTGTGTAATATTATCTCATGAAGGTTTCCATTGGTAGAGCCGCCAAAGAGTTGGGAGTTGCCCCGGAGACCCTTCGCCGCTGGGAAGCGGAAGGGAAAATCCGGGTGGAGCGGACACCCGGAGGTCACCGTCGGTATGACCTGGCCAGTCTTCGCGGATGGGCCCGCAAGGAACCGGAACCGAAAGAGCGGATCACTCTCGCCTATGCCCGGGTCTCCAGTCACGACCAGAAGGGGGATTTGGAACGGCAAGTGGAGTTGCTGGAGACGTTCTGCGCCGCAAACGGGTGGCGGTTTGAGGTGGTCCGCGACTTGGGTTCCGGGCTCAACTACAACAAAAGGGGCCTGCGGGAACTCATTCGCCGGATCTGTTCCGGCGAAGTGGGCCGGTTGGTGGTCACCCACAAGGACCGTCTGCTTCGGTTCGGGTCGGAGTTGGTCTTCTCCTTGTGCGAGCATTTCAGAACGGAGGTGGTCATCATCAATGCCTCGGAAGAGGCGACCTTCGAGGAAGAGCTGGTGCAGGACGTGCTGGAGATCATCACGGTGTTCTCGGCCCGGCTGTACGGGAGCCGGAGCCGGAAGAACCGGGACATCCTGAAGACGTTGAAGGAGGCAGCCGATGCGATTTGCCCTGAAAATGCGCCTGGAAGTGGGTGAACACACCGCGGCGGTGCTGGACGGCCAGTCGCGAATCGCCAACTGGTTGTACAATCACCTGCTCGAAGAGGCGAACACCCTGCGGGAGAAGTTCCGGAGCACCCAGGACCCGGAAGCGGCCAGGGTGCTATACACCAAGCGGGGGTTGCGCAACCGGATTCCGATGCTGAAGAAGGAATATCCGTTCCTGCGGACGGTGTATTCGTCGGTGCTGAAGAACGCGGCCCTGCGGCTGAGCGGAGCGATCCGGAAATACCAGAAGGCCCGTCGCGAAAAGGGGGCGAAGAAGGTCGGCTGGCCGAAGTTCCGGTCGTGGAAGCGGGAGTGGTTTTCGTTGCAATACGACGAGCCCTGGAAGGGCTTCGGACTGGAGGGCCGGACTTTGCGGTTATCCCTGGGGAAAGTCCTGGACGAAAAGACAGGCAAGGAGAAGCAAGCCCAGGTGACCGCACGTCTGGCGGAACCCTTGCCCGATTGGTTCGAACCGGGAATGGTTCGCCAGCTTCGGATCGTCAAGGAAGGGAAGCTGTTCTACGCGGTCTTCACGGTCAAGCGGCCTGTACCTGTCCGGCGGCCGGCGGGGCGGGTGATCGCGATTGACCCGAACCACAAGAACCTGGGCTACGGAGTGGGGACCGACGGGGTGGCGACGGAAATCCAAAACCCGTGGTTTCTCAAGATTCTGGACCGGCGGATTGACGAGGTAAAGTCTCTTCGGGACCGGTGCAAGAGGAAGTCGGTTCGGGTGGTACGGGAAGACGGATCGGAGGTGTGGTTGCCGTCGCGAAGGTGGAAGAAGCTGAACGAGCGGCTGGAAGAGCTGTGGCGGGTGCGCCGAGAGCAGATGAAGGGTGCGCGCTGTTCCCGCACAATCCTAGGGTGAAAACCTAGGCAAAAGCGGGCGCTGGCAAAACCAGCGAACT
>NZ_JAILZZ010000097.1:0-4263 GCF_023512215.1 Kyrpidia sp.
GACTACAAGTGCGCCAACGAGCTGTTCATTCGCTGGGATGGGGAGGAATTGGCCGTTGGCGAGCGCTATGAAGTCTTTCCGTCGACTGGCGAAGCTTTGGCCGGCAGGCGGATTTAAGCCAAGGGGGGAATTGGGGTGCACTTGGTCAATCTCACTCCGCATGACATCGTTGTTTTTTCGGGAAACGGCGAAAAAGTTGTCATTCCAAAATCCGGACAGACCGTCCGGATAACAAGTGTTGCCGTTCCCGCCAGCTACGTGCTGGTCGGAACCACGGAAATTCCGTTGGTCGAAACGCGGTTCGGCGACATTGAAGGGCTCCCGGACCCCAAGTCGGATGTCCTGTACGTTGTTTCGGCCCTGGCCGCCCAGGCTGCGGCGGCCCAGGGAAGAACGGATGTAGTGGCGCCGGACACGGGTCCGGAGAGCGCCGTCCGGGATGAGAACGGAAACATTATCGGCGTCCGGAGGCTCACGCGGCCATCCGGGCCTCCGGGCTTGGAAGCGGTCTCCACTTCGGCGCTGGCCTCCGAGCTGGCGCGGCGAGGCGTTGGGGTCTCGTTTTTCCCGGGATAACCACCACAAGAAAGGGTTGATCGACCATGCCAATCGACTTGGAAAGGGACCGGGTCCACTGGCTGGACCCCAGCCAGGAGCCGACCTGGCCTTACTACGTGGAATTCGCGGACGGAAGGCGCGGGGAGGCGCTCACCCCGCATTATCTGATGGAACTTATCATTCACGAGGGATTCGCGGAACTGCATTGGGGCACTGATGATGGCGAAACCCAGACGTTTTATCTCCTGGGCGTAAAAATCCTCCGGGACATCGCGTCGGGTCCGTTGGTCATGGAGGGGATTCGGGCGACAGTCTACGACGGCGTCGGGCCGTTCTACGATCCCATCATCAGCCGGCACCCGGACGACGAGGATGAGGAGCTGGAATTCGAGAACATGGACGACCCGATCATCCTTGACGGCTGGGACCCCTGGACGGTGACGGCGAGCCTGATCCGGGCGGGGTACATCCGTGTTTTCGAGAAGTACCCGACCTGGAGCGGGGACGGTCCGTCGAGGAGAAAGAAATGTGATGGCTGCGTGTTCAACATGCAGACCGACTGGAAAAACGGCGAGCAGGAGGTCAAGTGCTACGCCTGGGACGTGACATGGGTCGGCGAGCACGCCGGGCACAACTGCCCCTATATCACGCACGGGGCGCCGTACCTGAAGTATCACGAGGTGCTGCCGGAGGAGTTGCCGGATCCGGCGGACTGGAAGGATGACTGGGTGCCGGTGCCCGAGCGAAAGACGGAATATCCGCTGTTCAGGCGGCGGAGGGACGAGGAGGTTGAGGAGTGAATATTTACCGGGGAGCCGGGAGACCGCAGCTTTATTTCGCCTACGGTTCCTGCATGAATTACACCGACATTCTCCGCACCGACCCGGCGGCTGTGTACGTCGGCCCGGCGGTGCTTAAAAACCACAGGCTCGCGTTCTCCCGCTACTCTTCTACTAGGAAAGGGGGTGTCGCTGACATCGTCCGCGAGCCGGGGGAATGGGTGGAAGGCGTGCTGTACGAGGTCCCGGACTTCGCCCTGCTTGACCGCCGGGAGGGGGCGCCGTTCTTTTACCGGCGGAAGCGAGTTCGGGTGTACCCGGAATGGCTCGGCGGACGGTGGAAATGGGCGTGGACATACGAAATTGTGGACAAGTCTCCGGTCGAAATCCAGCCTTCCCGGGAGTATGCGTTGCTCATCTGGGAAGGCGCGAAAGTGCTCAGTCTTGAGTACCGCAAGAGATTGAGAGAAAATTTACTACGAAAGGACAGGGTGAAAATCTATGACCAAACAGGATTTGATCGCGAAAGTCGCAGAAAAGTCCGGGTTGTCGAAGAAGGATTCGGCGAAAGCCGTGGACGCGCTCTTCGAGAGTATCTCCGAAGCGCTGGCCTCCGGTGATAAGGTCAGCCTCACTGGGTTCGGGGTCTTCGAGGTCCGGGAGCGGGCGGCCCGCACGGCCCGTAATCCGCAGACCGGCGAGCCGATCGAGGTTCCGGCTTCGAAGGCGCCGGCGTTCAAGGCCGGGAAGGGCTTAAAAGAGGCTTGCCGGACGGCTTGAGCAGGTTGGTTCGAAGGTTGCAGGGCGAGGGCGGTCTCCTTCTCGCCCGAACCTTCCTAGCTGTCAGAAAGGGTGATGAACCGTGTCCGAAGCCGATCTGGCGTTAGCCCTTCGAATCGCCAAACAAGCGCACGCAGGGCAAACCGACAAGGGTGGGTGGCCGTACATCGAGCACCCGCTTGCCGTGGCGTCCATGGTTCACGGCAGCAAGGAGAAGATTGTGGCTCTGTTGCACGATGTGTGCGAGGACAGCGACATTGCGCTGGAAGACCTTCGCGCCGCTGGGTTCGATGATGATGTGATCGAAGCGGTTCGAGCGATCACGAAGATGAAGGGTGAGAGCTATGATGCGTACCTCGCGCGTGTAGCGGCCAATCCGATCGCTAGAGCGGTCAAAATTGCGGATCTGAGGCACAACTGTGACCTGAGCCGGATTTCGAACCCCGGGCCAAGTGATTTTGCGCGAGTAAAGCGGTACCAAGCGGCGATTCGGACGCTTTCGGCTGCGGGGAATGACGGGTGGTGATGATGGTTGCCGCGTTGTTCGTCTTGGTCGGAGCCGGTTTGTTGGACAGAAGAAGCGATTCAGGCGGCTGAACTGCCGTCCGCTTCTCCCGCTCCCCCTAACTAATGAAAGGGGGTTTTTCTTTTGGTCCGAAAACTGACCAGTATCGCACTTTGGATTCTGCTCGCCCTGGGAGCCCTCGGCGGCGTCGGCGCCATCACCCGGATGTTCGCCCCGGCCCAGGCGGACACGGCGGGGCCGCAGGATGACCACCAGGTGTCGGCGATCGCCCTCCACGCGGCCCGAGTCTGGCTCACGGTGCACAAAGGGGAGTCGGCCGACGAGCGTAAGGCGGCCGTCGCCGACCTCTGGCCGGGGCTCGAACCCCAGGACTGGACGCCGCCCACCCAGGACCAGACGCCGCGGGAAATGTATGTCCGGGACGTCTCCCGCCCGGGTCCGGGCTTTGCCGTCGTCTCGGTGGACGCCTGGTGCGACGTCTCGGACGGGCAGAAGGCCCAGACCCGGCACCTGGTGCTCAACGTGCCGATCTACAGGGCCGACACGGGGTACGTGATCACCGCGCCGCCGACGATCCTGCCGCCGCCGGCGCTCGGGCAGAAGCCGGCTCCAGCGGCCAAGGACGCGCCGCAGGACGTGTACGACGTGGCCACGCCGTTTGTGAGCGATTTCCTGCGGACGTTTCTCACGTCCTCGAACCCGGCGGACCTGGCGAACATGGTGGTCCCGGGAACTGCGGTTCAGCCGATGGGCGGGTTCGTGAAGTTCGAAAAGGTTGCGGATATGAAGATTCGCGATCTGGGGAAGGGGCACTACGAAGCGGTGACGACGGTGAACGTCTTGGACCCGGTCACGCAGACGGTGTTGCCGGAGCAGTTTCTTGTAGACTTTCTGAGGGACGACAAAGGGCATTTGGAGGTAGAGAAAGTTTGGCTGCACTAAGTCGATTCGTTGGTTCTGTGCTGTTGATTGGTGCAATGGGGGTAGGGAAGACAACCACGGCCCGGCTGCTGGAACAGCAGTACGGCTATAGGTGCTACTCCTTGGCCGAGCCGGTGCGGCGGGTGGCCGAAGCCGCCTTCCCCTGGCTGGCCTCCGAGCCGAAGTCGGTGCGGAGGATCTATCTTCAGCGCACGGGGCGGTTGCTGCGTGCGTTTCAACCGAACCCCATCCTGTACCATGCGGAGGCGGCCTTGCGGGCCGCTTCTGCGCCGTTGGTCATCGACGACGGCCGGACGGTAGAGGAAGCCGAATGGGCCGGGAGGCACGGGTTGGCGGTGGTGGTCTTGACGTGTGACGAGAGGGAACGCAGGAGGCGGCTCATCGAACGCGACGGAACGTTGCCGGATCCCCGCACCTTTCAGGACAGGACGGAACGGGAGTGGCGGAAAGCAGACGCCCCCCGGGTGGACACGACGCACCTGAGCCCGGATGAGGTGGCGAAGGCGGTGCTGGAGCTTATCTGATTGTTGGAGGCGGTTCGAAATGGCTGTACCGAAGCAAGCATCGGCTGACGAGGCGGTTGTGCTCACGATTTTCCACGCCCCGCCTCCGGGCCTCAACGCCCAAGAAAGGATGCACTGGGCGAAGAGGCGGGAGTTGCGCAGGTTGTGGGCAGAA
>NZ_JAILZZ010000098.1:0-4257 GCF_023512215.1 Kyrpidia sp.
GGCCCGGGTGATCGTCCTGGAGCAGCTCTACAGGGCCTTCCAAATCCTTCGGGGTGGCACTTATCACCGATGATCAGGTCAATGCCTCCAAGCGCTCCGAGATCTATCTTGGTTCATGACTTCTTTTGAATTTCTCTACTTAGTTTTTACTGGACTTCAACGGGCGGTTCATGTTCATGTCCTACCATGGGAAGGAGGTGGGCTGATTACAACCATCCCAGGAGGTGGGCCATCGTGCTAGCGTTGAAGACCAGGGCCTTCCAATGGAGTGCCCTCGCAGTTTTGTCGGTTTCGGTGTGGTTGGCGGGATGTGGATCTCAAGGGGCTACGGCCCCGTCGGAGGGTGCAGTTGGGACCGGCTCCATTTCCGGGACCTTGCACTTTTACACGTCTCAACCCGACACCGATGCTAATAAATTGGTTCAAGCTTTTAAGGCCAAATATCCAGGGGTTCAGGTGGATGTCTTTCGCTCTGGTACCGAAGAGGTGATCGCTCGCCTCAACACCGAGGCCCAGGCGGGATCGCTGGGGGCGGACGTCATGCTGTTGGCCGATGCCCCGACTTTTGAAGCGCTAAAAAAGAAAGATCTCCTGATGCCCTATCAACCCCCGGGCTCCAACCAGATTCCTCAAGTGCTGGCCGATCCTGATCACATGTACACCCCGACGAAAATGATTCCCGTCGGCATCATCGTGAACACCAAGCAGTTTCCGGACCCTTCCGGGGTGGACTGGAAAACGCTCATTGATCCCGCCAATCGAGGCAAAGTGGTGACTCCAAGTGCCCTCTACTCGGGAGCCGCCGCGTACACCGTCGGCGTATTTCGGAATCAATCGGACCTTGGCTGGTCGTATTTTCAACAACTGAAAAACAACGATGTGATGGTGGTTAAAGGGAATGGGGACGTGGTGAAACGGGTGGCCACCGGGGAGCGGTCCTTGGGAATCATCGTGGATTTTATGGCTTTTCGGGCTAAGGAACAGGGTTCTCCCGTGGCTTTTGTGTATCCCAAATCCGGGGTTCCGGTGATCACCGAGCCCGTGGCCATCGCGAAGCAAAGCCGCAACCCTGCCGCGGCCAAAGCTTTCGTGGACTTCATTCTCTCTGATGAGGGCCAGAAGCTGGAAGCAAGTCTCGGGTACCTGCCGATCCGGCCCGGGATCCAGCCTCCTACCGGGCGCCCATCGCCGTCAGACTTGAAAGTTCTCTCCGCACCGACGGAGCAGTTGGCGGCAGAACGGGACCAAGACAAAAAAGAGTGGAGTGCCCTTTTTGGGAACTGAACGCCGATCCAAGAGAGCCGCGGTAAGCAGAGGATTGTGGCTGCCCGGGGCTCTCCTCATCCTGGTCACCTTATATCCGATGGTCCGGCTGGTGTGGACTTCTTTCCAGGGGTCCGGAGGGGGATTCTCCGTGGCGGCCTACCAGGCCGTGATCGGTCACCCCTTGTGGGGACAGGCCTGGCGCAACACAGGGATCGTGATGGGGGCGTCCACCATTCTGGCCGTAGTCGTCGGGACGGCGGGGGCGATTTTGACGGAACGGACCGACCTCCCCGGTAAGCGGGGGCTGCGGCTCCTGTTCTTGATGCCCATGTTTATCCCGTCTTACGTCCTTTCCATTGCCTGGTTGCAATGGGCCGGAGCCGAGGGTTTATTAAAAGCGCTTCCCTTCTATTCCTTTGCCCTTTCCTGGCTGGACGGGGGTTTAGGGGGGATCTGTGTAGTCATGGGAGCCAGCCATGTTCCCGTGGTGTACCTGCTCGTCGCGGCCGCTCTTCACGCAGTGCCAGGAGATTACGGGCGCGCGGCGCGAATCTCCGGTGCCGGCCCTTGGAAAGCTTTTCTGACGGCGGAGCTTCCCTTGCTCATGCCTGCGGTGGCTTCTTCCGCGTTGATCAGCGCCGCCGGTGCCATGGACAACTTCGGAATTCCGGCTTTTCTCGGCATTCCTCAGAATGTGGTCGTGCTGGCCACGTTTCTTTACCAACTCGCCATCGGTCTGGGACCCGGGGCTTTTCGTCAGGCGGCTGCTTTGGCGACCCTGATGGCAATGTTGGCTGTCCTGCTGGTTCTCATACAGGGGCTTGGTCGGCGGATTGCCCGTTATCGATTGACGGGTCCCTCCAGCCCCAAGCTGCCCCTTCCTCTCGGCCGGGGTAAAATTCCTGCTGTTTTCGGACTTGGGGTGTGGTTGGTGTTAACTGCGGTAGGGCCTTTTGTCGCACTGCTGCTCACCTCGGTGACGCCGGCCTATGGGGTGCCTCTCACATGGGAGAATGTTACTGTTGAACACTACCTGGCGGTGTGGTCGGCAATTCCCGCCGTTCTCACGGGGTTTTGGAACAGTTTGAGCCTCAGCATCCCCACGGCTCTTCTGGTCCTGTTTCTGGCCCGACCGATCGGGAAGGCCCTGGCCAGGGGGAGTGCGCCGGCAGCCCGGGGTCTGGACATCCTGGGGGTGATTCCTTATGCGCTGCCGGGCATGGTAATCGCTTTGGCCGTGCTGTTGACGTACTGGCGACCGTGGCCTGGACTGGATCTTGCAGTCAGTGGGTGGGTTCTTCTTTTTGCCGCTTATCTCGCTCGGTTTTTCACCCTCGGGGTTCGGGTGTGGGTGGCGGCTTGGGCCCGGGTGACTCCGGAGCTTGAAGAAGCGGCCCGAATCAGCGGCGCTTCTGAAGGCAAGACCCTTCGCCACATCATGTTTCCCCTTCTCAGGCGGGATGTGATGGGAGGGGTCCTGCTGATCGCCATGTTCGCCTTCACGGAACTCACGGTGTCCTCTCTTCTCGCCGGTGCGGATGGAATGACCATCGGCATGGCACTGTTTAATCTCGAATCGGGTGGATACACCTTGGAGAGTGCGGCCCTCGGAACGATTCTGACGGTGGTCAGCGCCGGGGCCGCGGCCCTGATGATGAAGAATCCGGCGTCCGGGGCGATCTACGGAGAAAAGGGGATGAGCGATGACATTGATCCGCACCGAAGGGTTGCGCAAAAAGCTGTGGGTGGATCGGAACCGCCCTTCAACGCAGACGGGTCAGTCCGGGGATGAAAGGGGGAACCCGGGAGCGGATCAGACGTTGGGCTCAGGGAGGGTGTACGCTCGCGGAGACGCAGTGCCCAGGAGCTGTACACGCCAAAATTCCCTTGATGCGAAAGAGGGGGCTGAGCTTGCGCTGGAGCTTCGAGAAGTCAGCTTGACCTATCCAGGGTCCCGGGAACCCGCGGTGAATGAAGTTTCTCTCTGCGTGCGTCCCGGGGAGTTCGTGGTGATCCTCGGTCCGTCCGGATGTGGAAAAAGCACCCTTTTGCGCCTCATTGCCGGATTTGAGGTGCCCGATCGGGGGGAAGTGGTGATCGCTGGCCGACGGGTGAGCCGGGCCGGGGAGGGGTCACTGCCGCCCGAGAAACGGAGGATCGGCATGGTCTTTCAGTCGTATGCTTTGTGGCCGCACAAAACAGTCCGCAAAAACTTGAGTTTTCCGCTGGAGCAGAGACCCATGGCAAAAAATGAACGGGAGAAACGGGTGGATGAAGCTGTCGAGCGGTTCCAGCTCCATGGCCTCGGCCATCGATTTCCTGCGCAACTGTCGGGCGGCCAGGCCCAGCGCGTAGCATTGGCCCGGGCCCTGATCGCCGAGCCCCCCCTTGTGCTCATGGATGAACCCCTCAGCAACCTCGATGCGGTTCTCCGCCGAACCATGTTGGAGGAGCTGGAGGCCATGAAAGCGAGCTGGGCGCCGGCCGTGGTGTACGTCACCCACAACCGGGAGGAGGCCATACGCCTTGGCAATCGGATCCTCGTGTTTCAGCGCGGTCAGTTGCTGCAGGATGGATCGCCAGGGGATATTTACCATTCGCCGCAAACGACGTTTGTGGCAGATTTCGTTGGAGAGTCGAATTATATCGAAGGACGTGTGGAATCCGAGGCGGCCCCGGGCTTATTTTTAGTGCGCACGGTGGATGGGGCCCTGCTTCCGGCCCGGGGAGCCCGGGGGGTTGTGACCAACCGCGCGGTAACCCTGCTTGTTCGGCCCGAGTGGGCCTCCTTGGTTGCCGCCTCGTCCGATTCCAGGCCAGGCGACACCGGCGACCTCAACCCAGAGGCATTCCCAGCTGAAGAATCTCCGGCGGTCGTCACGTCGATTCGCTATCTCGGGCAGACCTCCACCTACACCATTGCCCGGCAAAATCGCACATTTACCATCACAGACCTGGGAGAACCCCGTTTCCACCCCGGGCAGGCCGTCT
>NZ_JAILZZ010000041.1:0-28954 GCF_023512215.1 Kyrpidia sp.
TTTATCATTTTCTCGGGCGGCCCGCTTTACGTCACCTACGATGCCATGCCGAGGCTGATCCCAAGCCTGTCGATCTATGTGGACCAGCAGCTGGGCGGCATTATCATGAAGCTGATCCAAGAGGCCGCCTACATCGGCGCCATCGTGTACATCTTCGTGCAGTGGACCCGGAAGGAGAAGGAGCGGGATCGGCAGGACAAAAAAGGACAGTTGGTTTTCTTCCCCGTGGACAAGGATGGGTTTCATGGGGCGAACACCTGGTAAGAAAGTCCTGGCAGGATAGACAACCGAAGGGTCATCAATGCGGCAGGGCGAGGGCCCTGCCTGTTTTTTGGAGGATGCCGAGTCGGAGGTGATGTGTCTCAGCTGCGGAAGCGGTTCTCCGGAGTATGGTATAATCCCGATAAAGAAGGCGCAGAGCTTTCTCAGAGGTGACACCAAGGGAGGGTTTGGCTTGCGGGTGGACGTCAAATGGCTGGGGAAACGGGCTTTCGAGGCCTTGGGGCAGACCAGCGGTCACACGGTACGAATCGACGCGGCGGAGTCGGCGGGCGGTGAGGGCAGCGGCGTACGGCCGATGGAGATGCTGCTCATGGGGGTCGGAGGATGCACCGGAATCGACATCGCCATGATCTTGGAAAAAATGCGTCTCCACATCGACCGGCTCGAGATGACGTTGAATGCGGAACGAGCGGAGAAACATCCACAGCGTTTTACAAAGATCACCATCGATTACGTCCTCGACGGGCCAGACCTGACCCACGAAAAGGTCAAGCGAGCCGTGGAGTTGTCCTATCACACCTACTGCTCGGCGCTGAATTCCTTGAATGCCGATTTTGAAATCCGTTACACCCTAAACGGTGAGACGCGGACCGTGGTTCCGGCATCGGCTGAATCGGTCGGCGGACGGGCGTAACCCTTCTCTCGAAAACATACCGGGGCCAGGTGTATTCCATGGCTCATAAGGACCGCAAAGCGCCCTGGGCATTGTGCACCCAAGGCGCTCTTGGCCTTAACGGGCCACGGGGATCGGCTTTTTCTCGCTGTCGGCATAAGGTTGATCGAGCAACTCCCGAAGCTCTTGGTCCCACAGTGTGCGGATCCGCGCCTGTTCCTCCTCGGTGAGGGGCGGCACATCCGGGGCCGCGGTAAATTCGGCGACATTGGCCTCACTGGTGAAATTCGGCAACACCGTCACCACCGAGGGCTGGGCGAGGGCGAATTGAATCGCCGCCTGACCCAGGGTGCGGCCGGTGCCCTCGGTCAAGAACCGGAGCTTCTCCACCGCTTTCAATCCACGCCCCATCCACTCATGTTTCCGGTGATTGCGATGATCTGATTTATCAAAGTGTTTTTCCGGGTTATATGTGCCGTCGAGCAGCCCGGATGCGTGGGGAACCCTGACGATCAAGCCGACGTGGTTCCGTTCCGCAGGCTCAAACAGGTCCAGGGAGGGCCATTGCTCCAACAGGTTGTAAATGACCTGCATGACGTCGATGGATCGGTTCTCCAGGGCGTACAACCCTTCGTTCCGCCAACCAATATCCGGCCCCAAAGCCGGCCCATAGGCGCGGATCTTCCCTTCATCTTTCAGACGCTCAAGGGTCTCGAAAATGCTATCCTGTTGCAGCGTGGACATGCGGGTGTTGTGCAACTGGTAAATATCGATATAATCGGTCCCAAGCCGTTTCAGGCTCTGTTCGCACGCAAAGCGGATGAATTCCGGCGTCCACTTCTGCGGAAGCTCGGACATCCCCGTTCGCTCACCCGGATTGCTGTAAATGTCATAACCGAACTTCGTGCCGATGATAATCCGATCGCGTTTCCCGGGAAACGCTTCGGCCAGGATCGTCTCTCCCTTACCGGTGCCATAGACATCGGCGGTATCAAAAAAAGTGACCCCCGCATCGAAGGCCTGATGCAGCAGCCGCAGGGCGGTGTTTTGATCGCGGACTCCCCACCACGTGGTCGCCACCGACCACACTCCGAACCCTACTTCAGAAACCCGAATGTCCGTTCCGGGTATGGTGCGATATTTCATGGTCCCCCTCCTCGCCGGTTTCAGACCGGCCCCATTTGCCTACGATTCTTATTTTACCATTCCTTTTTCTCACCATGCAGATCAAGGGTTGTGAAGGAATTGTGGACAAGACGAGTGCAGGTCAAAAGTTCAAAAATCTCAAGTAGGATTTTGCCTCTCTTTGTCGAATTTTAGTATCACAAATACGTCACAGGGTAGCCTTAGCGCCGGTGGTGCCGGACAGGCGTCGTCGAAACCGTGTGGCGTTTTTCTATCTATTCAGCGAAGGAGAGAACGACAATGGATCTCCGCTCAAAACTCGATGCTTATCGTCGCCGGGAGGAGAGTCTGGCTTGGGAGGGAACGTTTCTGGATTATTTGGACCTGGTGCGGAAAAACCCCCGCATCGCCCAGCCCGCCCATGCCCGGATCTACGAAATGATCGTGTCGGCCGGGGTGGAGATCGTGGATGGGCACAAGCGATACGCCTTTTTCTCCCGGGAGTTGTTCGGGCTGGACGAGGCGTTGGAGAGGCTGGTGGAGGAGTATTTTCATCCTGCGGCCAAAAGGCTGGATGTGCGCAAAAGACTGCTCTTGCTGATGGGACCCGTCAGCGGCGGAAAGTCCACGGTGGTGGCGCTCCTGAAGCGAGGGCTCGAGGAATATACCCGAACGGATGAAGGGGCGGTCTATGGCATCGCCGGCTGCCCCATGCACGAAGAACCTCTGCACCTCATTCCCGGCCCGCTCCGGCGGGAGGTGGAAGAGGAGCTCGGGGTGTTTATCGAAGGTGACCTGTGTCCTCAATGTCAATTGCGGTTGGAGAACGAATACGGCGGCCGCATTGAAGATGTGCGAGTGGAGCGGGTGGTGTTTTCGGAGAATCGCCGGGTGGGGATCGGGACGTTCAGTCCCTCGGATCCCAAGAGCCAGGATATCGCCGATCTGACGGGGAGCATTGATTTTTCCACCATCGCCGAATACGGGTCGGAGTCGGATCCCAGGGCTTACCGATTTGACGGGGAGCTCAACAAGGCCAACCGCGGAATTATGGAATTCCAGGAGATGCTGAAAAGTGACGAGAAATTCCTGTGGAACCTGCTGAGCCTCACCCAAGAAGGGAATTTTAAAGCGGGACGGTTCGCCCTGATCTCCGCAGATGAGTTGATCGTGGCGCATACGAACGAAACGGAGTACCGGGCTTTTATCAGCAATAAGAAAAATGAAGCTCTGCATTCTCGAATGATCGTTATGCCCATTCCTTACAACCTCAAGGTCAGCGAGGAGGAAAAGATTTATCAAAAGCTGATCGGGCAAAGTGAGTTGCGCCACATTCATCTCGCCCCCTACGCCTTGCGAACGGCGGCCATGTTCACGGTGATGACCCGATTGAGGGAGTCGAAGCGGGCGGGGATGGATCTCGTAAAAAAAATGCGCCTGTACGACGGCGAGGCGGTGGAGGGGGTTCAAGACAAAGACGTGGCCGAACTCCGGGCTGAAGCGCCGGACGAGGGGATGTTCGGGGTCGACCCGCGCTACGTGATGAATCGCATCTCCAGTGCCCTGATCCGTTCTGACGCTCCGTGTCTCGGGCCGCTCGACATTCTCAAGTCCCTGAAAGATGGCTTTGACCAGCACCCTTCGATCACGCCGGAAGAACGAGAGCGACTCACCAATCTCATCGCCCTGGCGAGACGGGAGTACGACGAAATCGCCAAGCGGGAAGTCCAGCGGGCCTTTGTGTATTCTTTCGAGGAATCCGCCCGGACATTACTGGAGAATTATCTGGACAACGTGGAGGCGTTTTGTAGCTGGCAGAAGATTCGTGATCCTATAACCGGGGAAGAGATGGACCCCGATGAAAAGCTGATGCGTTCCATCGAAGAGCAAATCGGCGTCACCGAGAACGCGAAAAAATCTTTCCGCGAGGAGATTCTCATTCGCCTATCGATGTACGCCCGCAAGGGTAAGCGCTTCGAGTATACGTCACACCCCGCGTTGAAGGAGGCCATCGAGAAAAAGCTGTTCGCTGATTTGAAGGATGTCATTAAAATCACCACGTCGACGAAGACGCCAGACGAAGAACAACTGAAGCGGATCAACGATGTCGGCCGTCGATTGATCGAGCACCACGGATACTGTTCAGTGTGCGCGAACGAATTGTTGCAATACACAGGCAGTTTGCTCAATCGCTGAGCCACGGAGGGAGGGAATGAGGATGGGGCGTACGCCGTTTTCTCTCACCCACGATGACTGGAGCTTGCACCGAAAAGGCCAGATCGACCAGGAGCGGCATCGGGAGAAGGTACGCCGGGCGATCCGGGAGCGCTTAGCGGATCTCGTCACCGAGGAGAGCATCGTCCTGTCCCGGGGCGGAACCGTTTTTCGGGTGCCGATTCGCTCCCTGGAAGAATACCGCTTTCGATATCAGTGGGATAAGGGGCCTCGGGTGGGCCAAGGGCAAGGGGGGACCAAGCCCGGAGACGTGATCGGCCGCATGCCGGGCGCCAAGGGCCAAGGGGCGGGTCAAGCCGGCGACGCACCGGGGGTGGATTATTACGAGACCGAAGTGAGTCTCGAAGAGCTGGAAAATATCTTGTTCGAGTCCTGGGAGCTCCCGAATCGCAGGCCGAAAGACCGCCGGGACATGGAGGTGGACCACATTGAGTTCACCGATATCCGCAAACAAGGAATGATGGCAAACCTCGACAAGAAGCGAACGATCCTGGAGGCGATGCGCCGCAATGCCCGGGAGGGCCGGGGAGCGATCATCGACCTGCAGCCGGACGATCTTCGCTTCAAGACCTGGGACGAAGTGAAAAAGCCGGAGACCGCCGCCGTGGTCATCGCCATGATGGACACGTCCGGCTCCATGGGGACTTTTGAAAAATATGTTGCCCGTTCGTTTTATTTCTGGATGGTCCGATTTCTTCGGCGCAACTACCGGAAAGTGGAGATCGCTTTTATCGCCCATCACGTCGAAGCGAAGGAAGTCAGCGAAGAGGAATTTTTCAACAAAGGGGAAAGCGGGGGGACCCGGTGTTCCTCCGCCTATGAACTCGCCTTGGAGCTGGTGGAGCGGCGCTACCCGCCGGCGAGCCACAACATCTACCCGTTTCATTTCACCGACGGGGATAACCTCGGCTCCGACAATCCCCGCACGGTGGAGCTGGCCGAGCGACTGCTTGAGTATTCCAGCGCCATGGGGTATGCCGAAGTGATCTCCCATGGACGGGAGAGTCGGCTTATGGAAGAATTTCGCCGGATCCAGGCTCCCCATCTCCGCCTCTCTGCGATCCGGGATCGGGAGGACGTATACAGAGCCTTGGCCAGTTTCTTCGCTCCGAGTCGGGATGTGTCGTGAACATCGACCGAGTCGAGGATCGGGGATATCACCAGGGGAGGACGAATCCGCCGGAAACAGGGGGGGTTAACGTGCCACGTGGGGATTTGGATCGTTTGGAGGAAGTAATCGAGCGCATGACTGATATCGCCGAATCTTTTGGACTCCGTCCGTTTCCGATGCGCTATGAGATCTGCCCGGCTGACGTCGTCTATGCCGTTGGCGCCTACGGGATGCCCACCCGATTTGCTCATTGGAGTTTTGGCAAAGCTTTCGAGCGGATGAAACTGCAGTATGACACGGGGCTCAGCAAGATCTATGAACTGGTGATCAATGGTGATCCTTGTTATGCCTTTTTATTGGATACCAATACTCTCCTTCAGAATAAGCTGATCGTGGCCCACGTTCTCGCCCACTCCGATTTCTTTCGCAATAATGTCCACTTTTCCACCACGCCCCGGGACATGGTGGAACGGATGTCGGTTTATGCGGAGCGGATTCGACGTTATGAAATGGTTCATGGGGAAGACACCGTGGAAGCGTTTTTGGACGACGCTTTGGTGGTGGCGGAGCATACGCCTCCGCCCTCCCCGGTGGGGCCCGGTCGGCCACCCCGGGAAGCCGAGGAGGGGAGGGAAGGGGGGCGCGCCAAACGAGACAGACTGCGGGAAGACATCCCCGCTTATCTCATCGAGTACAGCCCCGAACTCGAAGATTGGCAGCGGGATATTCTCGCTGCTCTCCGGGAGGAAATGCGGTATTTCTGGCCGCAGCTCGAGACGAAGATTATGAATGAAGGATGGGCCACCTACTGGCATTTGCGGATCATGCGGGAGATGGATCTTCCTCCGGACGAGGCCTTGGAATTCGCCCGGATGCACAGCCAGGTGACGCAGCCCGGGGGCTATTCCATCAATCCGTATCGCCTGGGGTTGGCCATTTATGAAGCTCAGGGGGAAGACCTGGAGCGGCTGTTCGAGATTCGGGAAGGGGAGACAGACGTTTCCTTTCTGCGAAATTATTTGACCGAGTCATTGGTTGAAGAACAGGATCTCTACCTGTGGGAGGCGGCCCGGGGGGAGCTCCGGGTGACGGAGAAAGACTGGCGGCGGGTCCGGGACGCTTTAGTGGCCGAACGGGTGCACGGGGGGCTCCCGACGTTAGAAGTAGCCGGGGAGTCGCCCCGGGGGGAGTTGGTGTTGCACCATCGCTACGAGGGTGTGCCCCTAGACCTGAAACACCTCAAAAAAGCGCTGATGGCCGTGCGGCGGCTGTGGGGGACCACCGTTCATCTCGACACAGTGGTCGACGAGCGTCCGGTGCGGTTTACCGCTGCAGTCGACGGAGTCCGGTCGGAACCGATATACGCAGGAGGCGTCGGGCCGTCCGGGTCCTGAGGGTCGGCCGCGACGCCCATCCTTCCCCACTTTCGATTACCACCCCAATCGGGCCCGGGCCGCCTCGGATAGGCGCTCCGGCGTCCAGGGAGGGTCCCAGACCACTTCCACCACTGCCTTTTCAACCCCCGGCACCCGGGCCGCGGCCCGGCGTACGGCTTCGCTCAGACTGGTGTGAGCCGGACACCCCGGGGTCGTCATTGTCATGCGGATGAGGACGACCCCTTCTTCCGGCTCTTCGATTCCATAGATCAAACCGAGATCGACGACATTGATCCCGATCTCCGGGTCCAACACCATCTTCAGAGCCTCCCGGAGGATATCCTGGTCAGTCATTGCCGCGCATCTCCCTTCCGATCTTGCCGAGGTCGACTACCGTCAAAAGGTGAAAGCAAAAGACCCCCAGGGCCAGGGACACAACCGTTCCTCCCGCGGCCGCCGCCCAGGACTGCATCCAGGCGATGCCCGCGGTGAGTACGATCAGTCCCACGGCAAATGCCCAAAGCACCGGCCGGGGCTGCTCGGGGGAGATCAGATCGCCGATCAACGGAACCTTTTCCTTTCCCGCCCTTTGGCTGTACCGGCGGGTCCAGATCAAAAACGGAACAATTTTGTACGCGTAGCCCATAACGGCTAAAGTCATCCAGCCGAGGAGATACAAGGCGGCCACACCGGCCCATACCTTCGGGCTTCGAATGCCAGGGGCGAGAATGAACCCGGCGGATCCGATGAGTCCGGCGGCACCCGCGACAATCACGGCGCGAAGGGTAGGCTCTATCTTTTTGCGCAGCCGTTTACCCAGGATCTCCCGCAGGTGGAACAGGTGCAAGGCAAAGGTCGCCAACCCCGCGATGCCCCCGAGTACCGTCACGGGGGCGACATGGGTCCAGGCGCCGAGGATGATCAGCCAGATGGCGGCATGGGCGAAGCCGAAGGTCCAATCCCGCAAGCGCACCGAAAAACCGTGGGAAAGGGTGAACATCGGCAGCAGCTTAAAACTGAAACCAATAATCAAGAATGTGAAGAAACCGCCGGCGGCGAGCACGATGTGGGTGACCAGAAGGGCCTCGATCCAGTTGCGCAGCCCGGGGACGCGAGGGGCGACGATGAGCAGCCATCCCACGGTCACCGCCAGGGGTAGGTACACGTGGGCCGAGCGCACAAACCGGAACATGGCGTCGCGATTTGGTGCCTTTTTGAGCGAGGCGCTGACAATTCCTGCGTAACCGCCAATGGAGATCGTCGCGGCCGCGCCGCTCAATAACAGTCCCGGATTCCACCAGGCGGCCATCGATGCTGCGAGCCCTGCTGTGGACACCGCGTAGAGCCAAAAGTTCCACTTTGCCGCCTGTTCCGAAGCAATGGGGATCAAAAAGGCAACACTTTCCAATTGGTACACGGCCCCCATGACGAAGGACAGCAAGGAACCCAGGGTCAACAAATGGGTTAAGGCGATCCCCGCCGCCCCGAACAGGCCGCCCTGGAATCCCCGAAGGGACTGAATGAGGAGATCCCCGGCAAACACCGCGAAACCGACCAACCCCAGGAGCAGGTACCGCATAGGCAGAGAAAATGCTGGAGAGTAATCCGTCACTCCCGGGGGTAACATCCCGGGTGCAGATGCCCGTCCGCCCGGCGGTCTGGACGCTGTAACCCGAACCGCTGCGGGATCCCCCCGGGCGCCTGGGGACGCCGCCCGACCCGCACTGGCTTCCGTCGGCCGTTCTGGTTTGGTTGTAGGCATAATGGCACCTCCTCCACTGTTCCGATTTTGGCCCAGGCGGATGGAGTACGTCCCTTACAATCGCCGACTAACAGGCCCCTCCGTCACTGGGCTCGATAAATCTTGACCCGGACTGTTCCACTCTCTTCCTGCTCAATATCGTAGCGATATCCTCGTTCTTCCAGTTCAGGGAGCAGGAAGGCGGGCACTCGCTCATTCCAGATTTCGAGTCCCAGTTCACCGGCTCGGCATTCGGGATGTTGCTCTAAAAAGTTCAGGGTCCGCATCATGGGCTCCGGCGGCTCCAGCCCGCGGTTGTCGAGGCGGAAGAAGGGCCGCTCCGTCTCCTCCCGATAGAACTGCACGATAAAATGCTCTTCGCTTTCTTGGACAACCGTACTCCGATACCCTTGCCGCCCCAGAACTCGGATTAAGGGGTCGGGACGAAAAGTCGCATGCAGTTGGAATACGTCCTCCGGTTCCAGGCAGCTAACCGTTTCCATAATGCGTTCAAAGGGCTCTTGCTTCGCCCGAAGCATGTCCCGGACGTCTAAATCGACAATCCTCCTCATCATCAATCCTCCTCCAGCCCCGAAAAACGGGCGGTCGGGCCCTCGACGAAAGCCGCGGGGGATTCCCGAACCGCCTTGATCCGAGTTTTCTCACCGCTTCCCCAGTTGCACCCTCCACTCCGTCGGGCCTTCTTCAACGTAGTTCCAGTCAAACCGATTCGTTTGTTCTGCCGCGAATTGGTAATAGAGCGGCTTGGGATCGTGATCGTTAATCAGGAGCAGTTGTTCTCCCGGTGGCAGCGCCTCCCAGACGAAAAAGATCGTCCGGTGTTTGTCCGCAGGAGCGAACCGGCGTACATCGAGCACAGCGGCGTAACGGTTTTCCATCCTCTTCCCTCCCGAAAAAATCAGGCTGATGCCTTCATTATTCAGGTTGGCGGGGTTGCACGTCTGTGAGGTGCATCACAGTGGCGCGAAGGCTGTCGTCTAAAGGGACCCGGCCTAGGGGAAGGGAGCGGACGGGACGTCGCGCACGTGGTACAATAAACGAAGATCTTGGGATGGGGAAGGGATACGCTTGATCCAAGTGATGGTCGTGCGGGATCCGGCAGATAAAGACAAAGCCTTGGCGGTTCGCCGCAAGGTCTTTATTGAAGAGCAAGAAGTACCCGAGGACCTGGAGTTGGACGAGTGGGACGAGGATCCGCGAACGGTTCACATTGTGGTCATTGAGTCGGGCTCCCCGGTGGGGGCGGCCCGGATGATCCCTTATGGGGAGAAGACGATGAAGATCGGTCGCATGGCGGTTTTGCCCAGCCATCGACGGAGGGGGCTGGGGAGCCGGGTCATCGGCATTCTTGAAGAGATTGCCGAACGGGAAGGGCAAAGAACCATCGTTCTGGATGCCCAGGTCCATGCTCGGGGATTCTACGAAAGACTCGGGTACGAGGCCGAGGGAGAAGAGTTTATGGACGCCGGGATTCCCCATATCCGCATGAGAAAGGAACTCCGCGCGCAACGCTAGGGCATCCAAGGGGGGAGCGGGATGGATGGGTTGTTGTACTGCCGGTGTGAGGGACTGCCGATGTACCGAGGGCGGGATCGGCAGGAGTACGTCTGCCCCCATTGTCGGGCATCGGTACCCCTCTGGCGGGTGGAAGAAGCCATCCTGCACGCTCTCGATGCGGTGCTCAAACAGGAATTGGATTACGGCCGGCTGATCGCTTCGGCCCTGGATCTCGCCGCCCGGAGCGGGGTGGAGGTCGGTAATCTGTTTTCCGAAGTGGAAGGGGCCCTCTCCTTGTACCCGGATGATCCGGTAAAGCGGCACCGGTTGATGCGGCTCATGGTCTCCCGGGTGGAATATGTCCCCTACCACGGAACCCTGGAGGTGGCTTTCGAATTCGGAAGCCGGACGGAAGCGTAACGGCGTAACGGGTCGCCTGGGGGCCTGTGGGGCAGCCTGGGCTTTTTTTTTATGGATTTCGTTCTCTTGTGCCCGTTGAGGGAGGAAGGAGAACTCGTTACAATGGGACTTGTCCACCACACTACATATAGTGTTGGATTTGCATGATTTCGAGGGGGAAACACTATGCAGTGTCCCTATTGCGCGCATGGGGATTCAAAGGTGATTGAGAGCCGCACGACCGCCGATGCCGTGCGCCGGCGGCGGGAATGTCTCGCCTGCGGCCGCCGGTTTACGACGTACGAGCGGGTGGAGGTCTCCCCCCTTCAGGTTATCAAAAAAGACGGGATGCGGGAGACTTTTTCCAGGGAGAAACTCCGCCGCGGTCTGCTCAAAGCCTGTGAAAAGCGCCCCATCACCTCGGAAACCATCGATGCTATGGTGGATCGGGTGGAACGGGATTTGCGCCAGGCGTTTGAGCGTGAGGTGACCACGAACCAGATCGGTGAGCGGGTCATGGCTGTCCTCCGGGAGGTCGACCAGGTGGCCTATGTCCGCTTTGCCAGTGTATACCGCGAATTTAAAGACGTGGAGACGTTTCTTCGGGAAATTCTTCCGCTCCTGGACAAAGAGAGGGGTCAAGGGTTGTGATGGAACAAAAGGATCGGACCATGCTGCCGTTCACCGAGGAGGACCGCCTCTCACCCACCGGGGAAAGGATTGTGGCAGATCGGTATTTGCTGAAAGACGCGAAAAAGGAGTCGCTGAAACCCGGCAGCCTTGTCGTCGCCGTAATTGACAAAAAGCGGGCCTACCACGAGCTGGGCAAGGTCGTCACCGTCGACCCCTCCCGGCGCACCGCTGTGGTGGAACTTCGGGATGGTCATCGCATTGAGCAGTCTTACGACGACCTCGACGTGCTAAAGGAGCAGTCACCCCGGGAAATGTGGCGGCGAATTGCCAAAGGGGCGGCGGCGGTGACCAAGGACCCGGGACTGTGGGAAGAGCGGTTTTATCAAATGCAGAGCGGATGGAAATATGTCCCCGGCGGGCGCATCAACGCCTCGATGGGCACGGGTTTCCAGACCACCAGTTACAACTGCTTTGTCATCCCCAGTGTCGGCCCCCGGCTGCGGGATTACGCGAAATCCTTTGGCCAGACCTTGGAGATCCAGGCCCGCTCCGGCGGGGTGGGCATGAACCTCTCCCGAATACCGCCCCGGGGCAGTCTCATTCCCGTGTCAAAGGGTCCCCGGCGGTCTCACCTGCAATTGGTGCTGGACGTTTGGCACCCGGACCTCTTTGATTTTCTGCAAGAGTCCTACCCTCACAGCACCAAGGTGGTTCGGGTCAACCGGGCGTTCTTGCAAGCCGTAGAGGACCGGGCCGACTGGACGTTTGTGTTCCCGGATTCCTCCTTCGACGGATACGACGACCTGTGGGACGGGGATTTGGCCAAATGGATGAAACAGGATCTTCCAGTCAAATATGGCACCACGGTACCCGCCCTGACGGTGTACGACAAAATCCTCGAATCCGGCGTGGTGATGACCGAAGAGGTGCTGGGTGCTGTATTGGTACCCGGGGATAGCCGGGGTACCATCGCCGAGACCCTGGGGGATATGTGGGAGGAAATGGCCCGGGGCCGCCGGACGGCGGTGATCCTGTCTTCCCTGCGCCCTCGTTACACGTACGTGAAAGGGGTTAACGGGCGGAGTTCCGGGGCGTACTCCTGGGGGATCCTTTACGATAAGGGGAACCAGGTGTTCGGAGATGGTTTTGGCCCAGTGGGGGTCGGGGAAATCATGTCGGTGGGCTGCCAATTGACCCTCCAAGGAGGATCCCGGCGGGGGGCCCTGATGTTGATCCTGAACGACCGCCACGCCGATCTTCACCGGTTCATCCAAGCCAAGCAGGTCGAAGGGGTGATCACCGGGGCCAATGTTTCGGTGGGCATCTCCGAAGAGTTCATGCAGGTGAAACAGCAGGGCGGTGATTGGAGTTTAGGATTTCCCCGGATGGAGGAGATGGACGATTTCGATGGCGACTTCGGCCGCTGGGAGGCGACGGGTCGGGAATTGGTGGTCACCGAGACTCTTCCGGCGGAGGAGTTGTGGGAGGAAATCATCACCTCCGCGTGGAAATCCGCCGAACCCGGCGTGGTTTTCCTCGGGCGCTACAACGCCATGAGCAATAGTTGGTATTATAACCCAATCATCGCCACAAACCCTTGTTTCCACCCGGATACTCGGGTCGCGACGGAATTTGGCTATCTGCGCCTCGAGGACCTCTATCATCGGGTCGGTTCGGCGCCGTTTAAGGTCCTGACGGATGACCGCGTTCATCGCCGGGTCGAAGTGGTCAACGGTCGATCCTACGCGGTGCCCGGGGTGTCGCCACGACCGGCTGTGGTCTTTCCCACGGGACGAAAACAGACGGTGAAGGTGGCGCTGAAAAATGGCATGGAGTTGAAAGTGACGCCGGATCACCGGCTCCTTACATCGGATGGGTGGAAAGAAGCGGGAGAACTGCAGCCCGGCGACTTGGTTCTCATCCAGTCCGGGGAGGGGTTGTTCCCGGAAAAGGATGGCCTAGGACGGGATTGGGGTTGGTTTTTGGGATGGTTGGTCGGCGATGGTTGGATCTCAAAGCGCGGAGATGTCGGGATGGTCTTTGGTCGCGAAGACGCAGAAGTCATTCCGGAGATGATCAGGATCGGCAAGGAGCTATCCGGGGCGGAAGCCAAGGTATTCGAAAGGGAGAACGGGGTTTTTCAAGTTTTCTGGTGGAGAAAGGAATTTCGCGACCGGCTCCTGTCTCTAGGGGTAAAACAGGTCAGGGCCGAGGACAAGAGGGTGCCCGCGGCGGTGTTTGAGGCCTCGAGGGAAACGGTGAGAGCCTTTCTTCAGGCTCTTTTCAGTTCGGATGGCACGGTTTATGAAAATGACGAACATCACCGCACCGTGCGAATGACCTCGGCTTCAAAAAGCTTACTTCAAGACGTGCAACTTTTGCTATTGAATTTCGGGATACATGGAAAGATATATGATCGACCCAAAAGGAACCAGGCGAAATTCCAGTACCAGACGATTTCCGGTGAATCCCGGGTGTACGAGAGTAAGGGTTTCTACGAGCTGATTCTGTCTGGCAACAATGTGGCGGTGTTTGCCGAGAAGATCGGGTTTGCACTCGTGACCCGAAAACAGGAGGCTCTCCAGCGAATCAGCCGGCCTTCTCGAAAACGGGAAAAATTTTATAGCGCCGTAGCGGGGGTGGAGCCAGGGGAGGAAGTGACGGTCTACGACGTCAGTGAACCGGAAACCCACTCCCTGGTGGCTTCGGGCATCGTCGCCCACAACTGCGGGGAACAGGGGCTGCCGGCCTTTGGGATCTGTAACCTCGGCGCCGTGGTGCTGAGCAAATTCACCACCGGCTTTGAGGACAGCGGGGTGGAGGCGACTTTTTCGGATCCCGCCAAAGAAGAGTACATCCGCGGGTGGCTCCGCAAGCATTTTGACGACGAGCGGGCGGAGTTTTTCCTCCACCACATCCGCTGGGAGGCCCTGGAGGAGACGGTCCGCACCGGTGTGCGCTTTCAAGATGCGGTGATCGATGCCACGTACTATCCGTTTGAGGAAAACCGGGAAAACCAACTGGGCGAGCGGCGGGTGGGCCTCGGCATCATGGGGCTGCACGATCTGCTGATCCACTGCGGCGTGCGCTATGGCAGCGAGGAGTCGACCCGGCTGATCGATGTGTTGATCGGGATGATGGCGGAATGGTCCTACCTGGAGTCGGTGGAACTCGCCAAGGAGAACGGTCCCTTCCCCCGATTCGACGCCGAGAAGTTCCTGCAGTCCGGGTACATGCGGCACATGGCCGCGGAGAGGCCGCACGTCGTGGAAGCCATTCGCAAATATGGCGTGCGCAACGTCACCACCATGACCATCGCGCCCACGGGGACCACCGGCACGATGGTGGGGTGTTCCACCGGGTGCGAGCCGTACTATGCCTGGTCGTATTTTCGCAATTCCCGTCTGGGGATGTTTGAGGAGAACGCCCAGATTGTCGATGACTATCTCGCCCTTCACCCCGGCGTGGACCGGGAGCACCTCCCGGATTACTTTGTCACGGCCATGGAGTTGACCCCTGAGGAGCACGTCCGGGTACAGGCGGCATTGCAAAAGTGGATCGACTCCAGCATCTCGAAGACCTGCAACGCGCCGGAGTCTTATACCGTCGAGGACACGAAACAATTGTACGACCTGGCGTACGATCTCGGGTGCAAGGGTGTGACCATCTACCGGGACGGTTCCCGCTCGGAACAGGTCTTGGCCCTGAGCGAGGACAGGCTCAAGAAAGAGGGGGCGGGTGCCGGGGAAGGGGCCCAGACCGGGACGGCGGCGGTGGAAGCGGGTGCCGCGGCGCCCCAGGCGGCGGTCGCGGCGGAGTCGCCGGGGACGGGCCGACCGAGCACGACAAAATATGTCAAGCGCAAGCGCCCGGATGTGCTGTACGGGGCGACGTACAAGAAGGAAACGCCCCTCGGCACTGCGTACATCACCATCAACGACGACCCGGAAGACCATCTGGCCCGGGAGATCTTCGTGAACATCGGGAAAGCGGGCAGCGACGTGTACGCGGCGAACGAAGCTTTGGGCCGGGCGATCACCCTGTACCTCATGGACTCGCAAAATCCGGATAAAGAAGCGGTGTTGGTGCGCCATTTCTCGGGGATCGGAGGATATAGCGCCGTGGGGTTCGGGGAGCGACGGATCACCAGCGTCCCCGATGCCATCGCCAAATCCCTGATCGAGCACTCGGAAACTTTTCCCCTCCGCCATGGCGGGGTCTACCATGCGGCCGCATCCCAGGGCGATCCTGACACCGGCGGGGGTGCAGACGGCAAGGACGCTTCCGGAGATGGACATGGCCGCGGAACAGGCGGTGGGCACGGAGATCATGGCCACGGAAACGGCAACGGGCGTTCCCTGCGGGGTTTCAACATTGGCAAAGACCTGTGTCCGAACTGTCACCGCATGTCTTTGGTGCGTCAGGGCGGGTGTTTTGAATGTGAAGCTTGCGGGTACAGCAAGTGCTGAAACGGGCCGGGCGGCCCGTGCCAAAGGACCACTCGGGCCCCGGTTTTTTGGGGCCCGGGCCGAGGTCGTAGAGCCATCCGGGAGGGGGTGTGGGAATGGGATGCCGAACGTTCATCGTGGACGATAACCGGCGCGCCCGGCAGGCGGTGCGGGCCATTCTCGGAGGGGACTCGTTCTTCGAGGTGGTCGGAGAGGCGGAAAGCGCCCGGGAAGCCTTGGAGCGGATCCCCGGGCTGCACCCGGATCTGGTTCTCATGGACATCCGGATGCCGGGAACGGACGGCATCGCCCTGACCCGCATGCTCAAAGACCGGCTGCCCGAGATCAAGATCGTCATCTTGACCGTGTCCCACGACCCGGCTGATCTCCTGCGGGCGGTGAGGGTGGGGGCCCAGGGGTATCTGGTCAAGAGCCTGGATCCCTCGGATTGGATCAGTTACCTGCGGGCCGTGGCGGACGGCGCTTCTCCCATCTCCGGAGAGGTGGCTGCCCGGCTGGTGACCACCCTCGCTTCCCCGGCTCAGGGGTCTGCGGCAGAGGTGGCCAAACGGCTCACTCCCCGGGAACGGGAGATCCTCGGGTTGATCGCCCGGGGCAGGTCCAACCGGGAGATTGCCGAGGCCCTCACGATTAGTGAGAATACGGTCAAAAACCATTTGAAAAACATCATGGCCAAGCTCGACGTCAAAAATCGCGCCCAGCTGGCGGCCTTGGCGGTTCGGGGGGCCGCACCTCCCGAGGCGTAGTGCCCGTGTGCCCGCGGGATTCAGGAGGAAAGGGATCGCCCGGCGGGGAGGGACCTTCCGTTCCATGGGGCATGTTGTCCGCTGCCGAGCAACCAGCCGAGCACGGGAACGCGGTTCGTCCCGGCCATCAGCAGCCAGGACAAAACCATCGTCATTGCCCACAACAGGGCGGTTTCCGCCCACCAGAAGCGATGGGAGCTGCCGGCAAAGAGGTTTTGCTCCAACAGGAACAGGATCAGGGGATGGCTCAGATAAATGCCGAAGGAGAAGCGGCCCACGGCGTGAACCCATCCCCCTTCCCGTCCGTGTTCCCGTTTCCACCTGCCAGTCAGATACAGCGCCATGGACACGGCGATGCCATAAAATACATAAGACGGCTGCATGATGTTTACGGCCCCTGCATAGGACCATCCCGATTTTAAGCGCACCACAAAGACGGTCCCGACGTAGAGGGCTGCGATGCCCGCGGCGATCCAACCCAGCCACACGCTCCTGCGGGCGAGGCGCCGGCCCGGACCGGCCAGGGCCACCGCGGCGCCGAGGGCGGATCCGAACAGAAAATACACGAAATAGTAGGCGAGAAACCGGTCCCGATATAAAAACCACTTGGCTGAACTGGTGTAGTGAAGGGTCCAGTGAAAGTCCACGTATAACAAGACAAGGCCGGCCGCCGCGAGGAGGATCGTCCATCCTTGGCGCCGGGCCGGGGCCAGTCCCTGAAACCAGCGAATCCACCAGGGAAAGAGCAAGTAAAACTGAAGGGTCAGCACGATGTAATACAGGTGATACATGGCGCCTCCGGTGAGCAGCGCTTCGATCACCGCCCAGGCATTTCGAACATCGATCCCCGTTCCGCCACCCAGGGCCGGCAGGACCGTCAGGTAAATGGCACTCCACACCAGATACGGAACCACCACCGATTGGACCCGGCGGTTCAGAAACGGCCCGGGTTCCACCGTTCTTCCCCAATACTGGTATGTCAGGACGAACCCGGTGATCACCATAAAGATCTGCCGGGCAAACCGCAGGGATGCCACGGAAGCCATGGGCAAAAAGGGATCTCCCCCGGCTCCGGGGACGACCGCGACGGCGTATCCCAGAACGTGCAGAAGCACCACCACGCCCATGGCGGCTCCCCGCATCCACGTGACTTCCTCGAGATTCGGTTTGCGCTTCGCCACTGCTCTCCCTTCTTTCCTCACTTTTTCCGTTCCGGCTTCCCTGTGTCATTGTCCTCCATTGTACCAGAACAATGTCAAGGACCTGTGGAGGAGCTCTGGAGAGCCCATGGACTTGCCGGGTTAAAAACTCCCTGCCCCGGGCATGATAATTCGACTGCCCAGGTCTACCTCCGGGTATCCGGGTCCATACTGAGACTGAGACGAGATTCTGAACGAGGTGCGGCTCCGGGAACACACTGCAGCCATCATCGTAGAAAGGACCTTGACACCCAAGGAGAGGGGGCCGCCCGACAGGGGAGGTTGGATCATGGGGATTCTCCAGCTCATTGAGGATTTTCACGAAGAGGAGCAGCGGCTGAATTGGGAGGGGTCTTTTGCCGAGTACCTGGAGCTCGTGGAAAAGAACCCGCATCTGGCTCAAACCGCCCACGCCCGGATTTACAACATGATTGTAGATGCCGGGGTGGAGAAGGAGGAGGGGCGCACCCGGTACCACTTTTTTGACCGGGAACTGTTCGGACTGGAAGAGACCATCGAACGTCTGGTGGAGGAATATTTTCATTCCGCCGCCAGGCGCCTGGACGTCCGCAAACGGGTGCTGCTTCTCATGGGGCCGGTGAGTGGGGGCAAATCCACCATCGTGACTCTCCTCAAACGCGGCCTGGAGGCGTACACCCGCACCGATCGCGGCGCCGTGTACGCCATCAAGGACTGTCCCATGCACGAAGACCCGTTGCATCTGGTGCCCGATTCCTTGCGCCCGCAGTTCGAGCGGGAGTTCGGCATCCGGGTGGAGGGGCACCTGTGTCCGGTGTGCCGCCTGAATCTCCGGGAGCGGTACGGCGGCCGGGTGGATCAGGTCCGGGTCAAGCGGGTGCTATTTTCCGAAGACGATCGGGTGGGGATCGGAACCTTCAGCCCCTCGGACCCCAAGAGCCAAGATATCGCCGATTTGACCGGAAGCATCGATTTTTCCACCATTGCGGAGTACGGGTCGGAGTCGGACCCCCGGGCCTATCGGTTCGACGGGGAGCTGAACAAGGCGAACCGTGGGCTCATGGAATTCCAGGAAATGCTCAAATGCGATGAAAAATTCCTCTGGAACTTGTTGTCCCTCACCCAGGAAGGAAATTTCAAAGCTGGGCGCTTCGCCCTCATTTCAGCCGACGAACTGATCGTGGCCCACACCAACGAGACCGAGTACCGGTCCTTTATCAACAACAAAAAGAACGAGGCGCTCCACTCCCGCATCATTGTCATGCCGGTGCCCTATAACCTCAAAGTCGGCGCCGAAGTGAAGATTTATGAGAAATTGATCGAACAAAGCGACGTCAAGGGCGTCCACATCGCCCCTTATGCGCTTCGGGCGGCCGCCATGTTTTCGGTGCTGACCCGTTTGAAGGAAACGAGCAAACCCATCAGCTTGGTGGAAAAAATGCGGCTGTACGACGGGGAAGATGTGGAAGGGTACAGCGAGGCGGACGTGAAAGAGCTCAAACAGGAGCATCCCGATGAGGGCATGAGCGGCATCGATCCCCGGTACGTGATCAACCGCATCTCCAGCGCCCTGATTCGCCAGGAGACTTCCTGCATCAACGCCTTGCACGTGCTTCGGGCGCTCAAAGAAGGTCTGGACACCCACCCGAGCATTTCTAAAGAGGACCGGGAGCGTTACCTGCACCTGTTGTCTCTGGCCCGGAAAGAGTACGATGAAATGGCCAAAAACGAGGTCCAAAAGGCCTTCGTTTATTCCTTTGAGGAGCAGGCGAAGGTGTTGCTGAACAACTATCTCGACCACATCGAAGCCTATTGTCACCTCAAAAAGCTCGTGGATCCCCTGACCGGTGAAGAAGTGGAACCCGATGAGAACTTGATGCGTTCCATCGAGGAGCAGATCGGGGTGTCGGAAACGGCGAAAAAACCTTTCCGGGAAGAAATTCTCATTCGGATTTCCAGCTATGCCCGAAAAGGCAAGACCTTTGATTACCGGTCCCACGACCGCCTCCGGGAAGCGATCGAAAAGAAACTGTTCGCCGACCTGAAAGATGTTATCAAAATCACCACCACCAGTGCGGTGCCGGATGAGCAGCAACTCAAGAGGATCAACGAGGTCACCCGCCGGCTGATCGATGAACACGGATATTGCCCGGTGTGTGCGAATGAACTTCTCCGCTACACCGGAAGTCTGCTGAATCGCTAGGAGGCGGGACCATGACGGAACCGTTGTTCATCCTCTCCCAGGAAGATTGGTCTTTGCACCGCAAGGGGTACGATGATCAACGCCGGCACCGGGAGAAGGTCCGGGAGGCCATTCGCCGGCACTTGTCAGATCTGATCGCCGAAGAGAGTATCGTCCTCAGCGATGGCAAACAGGTGATCAAACTGCCCATTCGGACCCTTGATGAATACCGTTTCCGATTTAATGAAAACAAAGGGAAGCAGGTGGGGGCCGGGAAAGGGAACAGCCGGGTGGGAGACGTTCTGGGGAAGGCGGGGGATCCAGTCCAGGCCGGGGGGATGGGCCAAGGGGCCGGGGACGCCCCGGGCATGGACTATTACGAGACCCAGGTGGAATTGGAAGAGATCGAGGAGATGGTGTTTGCGGATTGGCGACTGCCAAATCTGCAGAAAAAAGAAGAGGTGCAAAGTTCTGCAGATGGTCTGGCCTGGACGGATGTCCGCCCCAAGGGCCTGACCGGCAACTTGGATAAGCGCCGAACCTTGTTGACCCACCTGAAACGAAACGGCTTGCGAGGGGACCGGGGGCTGGGCCGCATCCGGGAGGACGATCTGCGCTACAAAGTCTGGGAAGACCACCCGGCCCCGGACAGCCGGGCGGTGATCTTCGCCTTGATGGATACCTCGGGGTCGATGGGGGAGTTTGAAAAATATGTGGCGCGCACGCTGTTTTTCTGGATGACCCGGTTCTTGCGCCGGCAGTACAGCCACGTGGCCATCGAGTTTATCGCCCACCACACCGAGGCAAAACGGGTGACTGAGGAAGAATTTTTTACCCGGGGCGAGAATGGCGGCACCAGTTGCTCCAGCGCTTACCGCCTGGCCCTGGATTTGGTTCGGGAGGAGTACCCGCCGAGTCGATACAACATTTACAGCTACCATGTTTCCGACGGGGATAACCTGCCGTCGGACAACGACCCGTGCCTGGCGGGGATCAATGAACTGTTGAACGTCGCCTGCGCCGTGGGATTCGCCGAGGTCAATCCGTACAATCGCCCGTCCCTTTTGATCAGCCAGCTGCAACGGCTGCAACACCCTTTTTTTCGCATGGCGCGCATCCGACAGCGGGGTGACATCCTCGGGGCACTGAGCGACTTTTTCCGCCCGGACGGCAAGGAGGCGGTTTCATGAGCCTTTCGGCCCTGGAGAGGTCTCGTTTGGAGACGGCCATCGAGCGGATCACCGAGACGGCCCTAAACCTCGGCCTTCAGCCCTTTCCCATGCGGTACGAAATCACCCCGGTGGATGTGCTCTACACCATCGGAGCCTACGGGATGCCCACGCGGTTTTCCCACTGGAGTTTCGGAAAAGCGTTTTACCGCATGAAAATGCAGTACGATCTCGGCCTGAGCAAGATTTATGAGCTGGTGATCAACACCAATCCATGTTACGCTTTTCTCCTGGATACCAATACGTTGGTTCAAAATGAGCTGATCGTCGCCCACGTGCTGGGACACAGTGATTTTTTCAGGAATAACGCGTATTTTCAGCGCACTCCCCGGGATATGGTCAACCGCATGGCCGCGGCGGCAGACCGGATTCGACAATATGAGCGGGAGTTCGGGACAGAGGCGGTGGAATCCTTCCTGGATGCGGCCCTGGCGATCCAGGAGCACATCGACCCGTCCCATTTTTCAAATCCCGGTCAGGAGAAGGACCTGTCCGAAGGGACGAAAGGGCCGGGTCCCTACGATGACCTGTGGGCCCTGGACCGGGAGCCGATGGTCGATGAAAAGGAAGAGGCCCTTCGCACCGTGATGCGTCAGATCAAGGAAAGAGCAGATGCCCGAAAGCGAGGAAAGCGCCCGGAAAAAGACTTGTTGATGTTTTTGATGGACAACAGCCCCGTCCTTGAGGATTGGCAACGGGATGTGCTCACCATCGTCCGCCAGGAAATGCTTTATTTTTGGCCCCAACTGGAGACGAAAATCATCAACGAAGGTTGGGCGACGTTCTGGCATTTGCGGATCATGCGGGAGTTCGACCTGGATCCCGCAGAGAGCTTCGAGTTCGCCAAACTTCACGCCGGGGTCGTGGCTCCCTCGCCGGTTCAGGTGAACCCCTACGCCGTGGGCCTGGCGATCCTGGAGGACATCGACAATCGGCTCGGCCGGGAGGCGCTGTTCGAGGTCCGAGAGATTGAATCCGACCAGAGTCTGCTGCGCAACTATCTGACCAAAGAGATCGTCGACCGGCTGGACCTGTACCTTTATCAACGGGTGGGCTCGGAGTACCGGGTGGTGGACAAAGACTGGGAAGCGGTGCGGGATCGGCTGATAACCGCCCGGAACAACGGAGGGTTTCCGTACATCGTAGTGATAGACGGAGATCATGAGAATCGGGGAGAATTGTACCTGCGCCATGAATTCGAAGGCGCGGAATTGGATCTCAAATACGTGGAAAAGACGCTGCCCTATGTCCATGCCTTATGGGGTCGACCGGTCCATTTGGAGACGGTGGTGGACGGCCTGCGGGTGCAGTTCACGTGTCAAGAGGACAGAGTCACCCGCAGGTTTCTCTAAACGGGTGGCGGCTAAAGGCTGCCCGATTGTCCGTTGGCTCCGCCGTCCTCTGGGTCGTCCAATTCCCGGTCGGTGCTGAGGTCGCGGCGCAGGCCCTTCGGATAATGATTCTTCAGTTGGCCGGCGGAGATTTTGCCCCATCCCAAAGGGAAGCCGTCCACTCCCACCCGTACCCATCCCGGCTCTGCGCCGGGTGGGGCGGGCAGAGAGCGGCCTTTCAGCCACTCGACCACCTCCGGGGTGTTCGCGGGCCAGGTGATGGCCCGGGGGGACTCTTCAAAAGGAAGGGACATGGCCAGACTGTGGGCGGGGAGAAAGGTGGCGCCCCGAACCGCTCCCCAGGCTACGCCCTTGGCCATGATGCGCACACCGTCCAAACTGCCCAGACGAGGCAAATCTTCAGGCAGGGCAATCCAGGTGTCCCCCCGCTGTTCCCACAGGGCCGGCAGGGAGATTTCCGGCAACTGGCGGCGAATGGCCGCCGCGGCCCGATCGGGAAGCCGGGAAGTCTTCAGACTCCGCCCGATCCGGGGCCCTGTCTGCCCCCGACCTGCGCCCTGGGGACGGGCGTCTTCGGCCCGCTCCAAGAGTGCGTAAAAATGCCCATCAGCCGGTGTTCGGTGAGGCCATAAGCGACAACACCGGGACAACTCCTCGTTGCCGTCCGCCCACTCCGGGCGCCCCGGGCTAGAGCCCGGCAACTCGGCGGGGACCAGGTGAAAATCCCTTCGTTCCCGGAGAAACCGGGCGATGACCTGTTCATTTTCTTCCGGCGCAAAAGTGCAGGTCGCGTAAAGCAGTCGTCCTCCCGGCCGGACGAAATCTGCGGCCACCGAGAGGATATGCTGCCCGCGCTCGGCGTTGCGGGTGATCCGCCGGAGGCTCCAGGCCTCGGTCACGGACGGATCTTTGCGAAACATACTCTCTCCGGTGCACGGGGCGTCGAGGAGCACCCGGTCGAAAAGGCCGGCAAACCGGAGGAGCGCCTCGGGCTGTTCCTGGGTGATGAGGGCGTTGGTGACGCCCAGCCGTTCGAGATTCTGTGCCAGGACCCGACAGCGCCTCGGGTGTGGCTCATTGGCCACGAGAAGGCCACGGTTCTCCATCCGGGCGGCGAGATGGGACGATTTTCCTCCCGGTGCCGCAGCCAGGTCGAGAACCCACTCCCCGGGTTGGGGAGCCAGCAGTACCGCTGCGGCCATGGCGGCCGGTTCTTGGATATAGTAAACCCCGGCATCGTACCACGGGTGAAGCCCCGGCCGATCCGGGTGGTGGTACAAGAAGCCCTCCGGAGCCCAGGGAACCGGGGCAAGGGAGAAAGGGGAACGCCTCGCCAGGGCGTCCGGTCTGGTCCGGAGAGTGTTCACCCTGAGGCCCCGGGATCGGGGCCGGCGCAGGGCTTCAAAAAAATCCTCGGCTTCGGGGCCGAGTAATTCCCGCATGCGATGGACGAAGAGGTCGGGCAAGGCAACCACAAAGCGTTCCATGTCTCGGCTCCTTTTCTTGGCGTGCCGCCGTTTGGCCGGATTGGCCGCTTCAACTATAATAAGCATATCGAGGCCGGTTCAGGCAAGGCCGGGGATCGGTTGTGGAGGGAGAGGGGGATTCGGGGTGGAAGTGGTCAAGATTGCGCCCCGGGGATACTGTTACGGCGTGGTCGATGCGATGGTCTTGGCCAAACGGGCGGCGGATGATCCTCACTTGCCGAGGCCGATTTATATTCTCGGCATGATCGTTCATAACCGCCACGTGGTGGAAGCTTTTGAACGCGAGGGCGTGATGACCCTGGACGGGGGCGATCGCCTGAGCTTATTGGAGAAGATCGACCGGGGAACGGTGGTGTTTACCGCCCACGGCGTGTCCCCGGAGGTGCGAAAGCGTGCCGTTGAGAAAGGGCTTACGGTGGTGGACGCCACCTGCCCCGATGTGATGCGTACCCACGAACTGATCCGGGACCGGGTGGCCAAGGGCTACCAGGTGATTTATATCGGGCGACGGGGGCATCCGGAACCCGAGGGGGCGCTGGGCGTGGCGCCGGGCCGGGTTCACTTGGTGGAGAATGTCCAGGATATTGAGGAGCTGGATCTGCCTCCGGGTCCTGTGCTGGTGACGAATCAGACCACCATGAGCCAGTGGGACACCCGGGAGCTGATGGAGCGGGTCAAAGAGCGGTTCCCCCAGGCCGAGGTCAAAAATGAAATTTGCCTGGCCACCCAACTTCGTCAAGAGGCGGTGGCCGAGCAGGCGAAAGGTTGCGACTTGGTGGTGGTGGTGGGGGACCCCCGAAGCAACAACACGGCGCGATTGGCTCAGGTGGCCGAAGAAATCGCGGGCGTGCCGGCCAAGCGGGTGGCGGATGTCACCGAGTTGGACATTGCCTGGCTTCGCGGGGTGCGCCGGGTCGGGGTTACCGCTGGGGCATCGACTCCCACCCCCATCACCCGGGAAGTAATCAGTTTTCTGGAACGGTTTGATGAAAAAGACCACTCCACCTGGGTGCCCGTCCGTACGGTGTCTCCGGACCGCCTGCTCCCAGTGGGGCGAAGAGAGCCCTGAAATGGAAGAGGCGGCAGGGAATTGTCTGACCGAAACCTCATTTACGCCGTCTGGTTTGCTGTGATTTACTATGGCCGGACGGCTTTTTCGTTTTGGCGTGAAATCTTATAAGAATATTTACAAAAAATCAATCGGCCAGTCGGCAGGATTTTGAGTTTAAATCGCGAATATATCACCTACCCGAGTGTTAAAGGTCGTTTCGTCAACCAAAGGTTCGTGCCCCATAGAGTCGGTGTAATCGTCAGAATATATCGGTTTAATTTGAGCCAACTCCAAACGGCCGTGATTCATCGGGTGTCACAAAGGAGGGCATTACGGGAAGGATGGCAGCTTCCCAGCCAGGGGGAGTGGGACAGGTGAGGTGTTGGGCCGACATCCGGGGAGACATTGTCGTGTTCACCCTCGAGGAAGCGTCTTCCGGTCAAGTGCAGCCCCGCCCGCCGGTGTCTCCCGAGGTGTCGAGAGCGATGCCTGGGCGTTCGGGGGTGCTGATTCATGCGGTGGGTGGAGTGGGCTTGAACCAGATCGGGGGATGCATCGATGTCCTCAATATTCACGCATACGTGAAACAGATCGACGTACCCCGGCTGGCCTACGTGGCCACCGATGTGCGGCAGTTAACGGCGTTTATGCGGGTGGCCAAAGCTTGGGGGCTTCACGGGCGAGCGAGCTACTTCAATCATATGGCGGACGCCTTGGAGTATCTGGGTTGTGCGTCTGTCCGCGCGGTGATGACCGCATAAGACGCCTGGGTTTGGTCGGGCCGCCCTCAGTTGGGGCGGCCCGCTTGCCATGCAATGGGAACGGCGTACGGGATCGGGTCGACGAGGCCGGCCTCCCGGAATCCCTGGATGCGGAGCCGGCAGGAGTCGCATACTCCGCAGGCGGGAACCGTTCCCTGATAGCAGGAATGGGTCAAAGCGTAGGGCGCTCCCAGCTGGGATCCCCAGCGGATAATCTCGGCCTTGGTGAGATGTACCAGGGGAGCCTTGAGGCGGATCCCGGCGCCCTCGGTTCCGGCGACGGTGCCCGTATCGATGACTCGTTGGAACGCCTGGAGAAACTCCGGCCGGCAGTCGGGGTAACCCGAGTAATCCAAGGCATTGACACCGATGAAGATGGCCCGGGCGTCTATCCTCTCGGCGAAGGAAAGGGCCAGGCTGAGAAAGACGGTATTCCGCCCCGGCACGTAGGTGGAGGGGACGCCGGTTCCGATTTCCTCCAGGCTGCGCCCGACGGGGATCGATTGATCCGGGTCGGTCAAGGAAGAACCGCGGATAAAGTTTCCCAGGTCGACCACCCGGTGGCGATCGCCCACGCGGTAGTGGGCAGCCACCTGTTTTGCGGATTCCAGTTCCAACGCGTGTTTCTGCCCGTAAGAAAAGGTGATGGGATAAAGTTCATACCCTTCGTGGTCGGCGATGGCCATACAGGTTGTCGAGTCCAACCCCCCCGATAAAATCACCACCGCCCGGGGGGCCCTATGTTCCAAACCGAGGTTTGTCGGCCCCTGCCACGGTGCCCACGAAGGGCTTTGCGGCTCCACCTCCGGGGAAGAAGCGGGGCGGCTGGTTGCCGGTCGGGTTTCTCCTTCTTTTTCTCCCATGGTTATACCCCCCTCTTTCCGGGTTCCCACAGCCATTTGTGCAGTTGTACTTGTAGTCTGACATCCCATTCATCTTGGAGAATCCACTCCGCCAGGGTACGAGGCTCCAACACGCCGTACACGGGGCTGAACAACAGCCGATACCCCCGCTCCGGGCTGATTTCGTACCGGCGGATGATCTCTTTTGACCAGAGATAATCCTCTTCGTTGCCCACCACAAACTTGATTTCGTCCCGCTCGGGAACAACTCGTTTCAAATTGTCGAAATCCATGTAGGTGTGCATGTCTGAGGAAGGCACTTTGATGTCGAGGATGAACCGTTGTTTTGGCCGCAGTTTCACCCGCTCAATATCGATGGAACCGTCGGTCTCGATCGACACCTCGTAATTATTTCCTCCGAGCAGATCCAAAAGTTGTTGCAATTCTTCCCGAGGTTGAATCAGCGGTTCGCCGCCTGTCAAACACACCCGACGAACGCCGTATTCTTCAATCCGCCGGAAAATCTCTTCGGGGGTCGTCCGAGTGCCCTCAAAATAGGCGTAGGTGGTGTCACAGTACGAACAGCGGAGATTGCATCCCGTGAAGCGCACAAACACCGTGGGCAGCCCCATGGAGGAGGATTCGCCTTGAATGGAGAAAAAGAGTTCATTCAGTTTCACGTCTGATGATATCCTCCCTTTGTACTTCGGCATAGCTGGTGGGAGTTTCCCACAGGCGCACCCGTTCGAGGTTCACATCGGTGGCCTGGGGAGTCTGCCGCAGGGCTTTGGCGAGCTCTTCATAGAGAAACACCACGAGATTTTCCGCCGTGGTGTTGAAGGGAACCTCGTCGTTGAGATAGCGGTGGTCGAACCGCTCAAGGACCACCCGCTCAACCAGGGCTTTAATCTCATTAAAATCAATGACAAGTCCCCGGGGATCCGGGTGTCCTTTGATCTCGACCTCCAAACGATAGGTGTGTCCATGCAATTGGGCACATTTTCCCTCGTAGGCTTCGAGGCGGTGTGCGGCATCAAAGGTGAATTGTTTCACAACGGAAACCGGCAACGCACGGTAACGAAGCGGGTTCTGTGCAACCACGATACCCACCTCCCTTTCCATGATAGCCTGTGTCGAGTCTTTCGTCCATATGTGAACCCTCTAGATGGGCCAGCCGAGAAGATCCCTCACCACCACGCTGGCCAGGATCATCCCGGCCACCGGGGGAACAAAGGCAATACTGGCCGGGGGCATGGCGGACTTTCTCGTACGGGCGGCGGCCCGCTCTTCCGGGGTCAACATCCGGGCGAGCACGTCAAGCCTCGGTTCCCGCGGCTGTTCATCAGAACAAACGACGCGTACCCCGGAGACGATGCCGCGCTTGCGCAGTTCACGGCGCACGACCTTGGCGATGGGATCCACTCGGGTTTCCGATAGATCCACCACCCGAAACCGCGTCGGGTCGATTTTGTTTGCGGCTCCCATGCTGGAGACCACGCGGACATCACGCCTGATGCAGGATTCGATTAAATCGATTTTGGCGCTGATCGTATCCATGGCGTCCACCACGTAGTCGGGTTGGTGGCGAAACAGCGCTTCCTCGTTATTTCTGGCAAGGCGCGTCTGTACGGCAACGACGTCGCACCCGGGGTGGATGCGGGCGATCCGCTCTTTCATGACTTCGACTTTGGGACGCCCGACCGTGTCGATCAGGGCGGGGATTTGCCGATTGATATTGGTAATGTCCACGGTATCGGGATCGAAGAGGATCAGGCGACCGATACCAGTGCGCGCCAAAGCTTCCGCTGTAAAGGAGCCGACGCCGCCCAAACCGATGACCGCCACGGTGCTCTTGGCCATGACGTCAAGCCCTTCCGGGCCGATGACCAACTCCGTTCTGGAGAATGAATGCAGCATTGATTCTCTCCTTTGCCCATCCCACCCCGAAGGCCCTGGCGGTTTGAGCCTGTCCGGGGGCGTGCTATACTTAAACCGGGGGAGGGTAGGGCTGATGGTGACGTTTCTAGGATATCCGAGATGCGGCACCTGCCGCAAGGCCAAAGCGTGGTTGAGCGAGCAGGGCGTGCGTTTTGTCGAGCGAGACATTGTTAAGCATCCTTTGAACCGAGAGGAACTCGGTTCTCTGGTGGCGGCGGCGGGGGTCGCCCCGGGTGAGTTGGCCAATCCCAAGGGCACACGGTATCGGGAACTCGGGCTCAAGGATCAGACCCTGAGCGACGAGCAGTGGTTGGCGCTGCTCAGTGAGGAGGGAAAATTGTACAGGAGGCCGATTCTGTGGACCGACCGTGGAGTGGTGATTGGTTTCTACCCCGATCGCTGGGTCGAAGTGCTGAAAAACTGAACCGGGTCTCGGGTATGCAAGGTTGCAGAAAGATGAGGAGAACGTGAATGCCGAAGACTTGGGTGGAACGGGAGACGTGCATTGCGTGCGGAGCGTGTTCCGCGGCCTGTCCAGAGGTCTACGGAGAGGACGAGGATGGGTTTGCGTTTGTGAAGTTGCCCGGGGGCCGGGAGGGCTTTGTGGAAATTCCCGAAGAGTACGTGGCGGACGCCCGGGATGCTTTTGAAGGGTGTCCGAGCGAATCGGTGAAATGGCAGGAGGA
>NZ_JAILZZ010000099.1:0-3981 GCF_023512215.1 Kyrpidia sp.
TGGCTCGGTAGCTCAGTCGGTAGAGCAGAGGACTGAAAATCCTCGTGTCGGCGGTTCGATTCCGTCCCGAGCCACCATTGGTTGAATCGATTGAAAAGCCACCTCTCCGTCCTGGAGGGTGGCTTTTTTTCTAGGAGGTCCTGGGTTGATCAAACTTTTGCCCCGAAACTTCGCAGTAGGTTGAGCACCCCTTCGGTTTCATTGTCGGGAACGACGGCGGTGACCAACCAGTTGGTCCCGATGGCATCGGGGTCCTCTTGGTCCGCCATGCCCGAGGCCGACGGATGGACCGCCGCCAGAGGGCTTTCGTCCCGGTCGATAACTCCGTTTCCGAGGGTGAGGTTGGCGAGGCTAGGGATGTGCCCAGAGATCGTGGTGTGATGCAGAGGAGCCGGCCCTTCGGGAAAGGAGCTGACGGAAGCTAGCTGCACCTCTGAGAATCCTCGTTGCCGCAGGGTATTCGCCGCGTGACAAGCTCTTTCAAAAGAACGAAAGTATGCGAGAATCGATCGCTCGCCCATGGTGTCCCCCTCCGATCTGTGGGTGGTCAAGCCGAAACTTCCTGCCCTTACAACCACAGTGTTCCCCGTTGAGTTGTATTTTAGGGACTCTGGCCACATGACGGTGTCCGCAACTGCAAAGATTTGCCCGGCACGGGTTGCCAAATCGGACCCCCGCCGGCACAATAGAAGGGGACGTGGGTGAGGTTTTCGGAGGAGGCGTCGAAGGCGTGTTTTCTTTCAGTGTGCTGGCGAGCGGAAGTTCTGGAAATGCGGTACTGGTTTGGGCGGACGATGTGCGCCTCCTGATCGATGCCGGGATCAGCGCTCGGCGATTGGACCGCTCTTTGCAGCAGCACGGGGTGAACCCGGACCAGTTGACGGCGGTGGTGGTGACCCACGAACACCGAGACCACGTCCATGGATTGCGGGTGTTTGCCCGGCGCCATGCGGTGCCGATCTGGGCCACCGGAGGGACCTGGACGGAACTCGGTGATCTTTCCACCGAGGTCGGCAGTGAACGCTGTTTTACGCTCACAGCGGGAAAGGTGGTTTATTTTGGCGGGGTTGCTGCAGAACCCGTCGCTGTCTCCCATGACGCCCGGGAACCCGTGATGTTTTGCTTTCACCACGGCGGGAAAAAGCTCGTGCTGGCCACAGACCTGGGTTTTGTCGGGGACCGCTTGCGCGGCGCCATCGCTGACGCGGATGCGTATATTCTCGAGTCTAACCACGATGTCGGGATGTTGCGGGCCGGTACATATCCGTGGCACCTGAAGCGGCGAATCCTGGGGGACAAAGGGCACCTGTCCAACGAAGCGGCGGGGGAGACCCTAGCCGAAGTGATCGGCAACCGGACAACCCGGGTGGTGTTGGCCCACCTGAGTGAAGAAAACAATGCGCCGGAAGTCGCAAAAACCGCGGTACGAGCCATTTTGATGCAGGAAGGTCTGGGGCATCTTCCGATTGAGGTGGCTCCGAGACACGAGTCGACGCCTCTTTATGCCGTAGGGTGATCTCCGGATTGGAGGGCCTTCGGTCTGCCGTGGCCGACCCGGGCGTCCAACTCCCGAACCTTGCGAAGGATTTCCTCTCGTTTTGCCACTCCCGACTCGATCAACCATTCCAATAAAGCGGTCAATAACAAGGTATTCTGGTACTCTGTTTCCTTGAGATCGGCAATCAGGGCCGCCCAGTCGGGCGCTGGTTGTGTCGCCACACTTGTTTCCCCCTCTCAGTCCCGTACACCAGCATTGTCGTCCATGACAGATGGTTCTATACACAACAAATCCACCAGATCTCCACCGGTTTTCCAAAGGACTGAATCTTCGCCGACGAATGCGTTCTTTCATTGAGAAAGGGCGCTGCCAGTCGGTATAATGGAGGCAGTCGGGCTGTCAAGGGCATGCTCGGCTCGGGATAAGGAGGTTTGACGATGGGTTTCTACGATACGGATGCAGAAGGCATGAGGCCCAGACGTCGTGGGCCGCTGTCGTGGCTAGCCGTGATCGTGGTGTCCGCGATGATCGGGTCGATTGTGACCATGCTTTTCCTTCCAGCGATGATACGGAGTCATCTAGTGAATTTGCCGGTCGCCCAAGCGCCCGGGACGAATCTCGCACCGCCTTCCGGTGTACAACAGACCGTGAGTTATACTGTCGACACGGGGATCGTTCAAGCGGTGAATAAAGTAAAGCCAGCCATTGTCGGAGTTGTCAACGTGGCCAAGGTGCCCGACTTCTGGCGTGGTCAAATGGTGCAAAAGGACCAAGGGGTGGGGTCAGGGGTGATTTTTGACCCCCGGGGCTATGTGGTCACGAATAACCATGTGGTAGAAGGGGCCAGCGCCGTGGAGGTGGTCCTGGCGAACGGACAGCGAGTGAAAGCCTCCATTGTGGGCACAGATCCGCTGACCGATCTGGCCGTTCTCCGCATCCCCGCTGACCAGGTCAAGGCGGATATGGTGGCTACCTTTGGGAATTCCGATACGCTTCAGCCCGGTGAACCGGCGATCGCCATTGGCAATCCCCTGGGTTTGGAGTTTCGTCAAACAGTGACCGTGGGGGTGATCAGCGCCACGGGTCGAACTTTGCCCATTACCGATAGTCAAGGCCAGGTAGTGTGGGAGCAAGATGTCATTCAAACGGATGCGGCCATCAATCCGGGCAACAGCGGTGGAGCGCTGTGCAACATCGAAGGTCAGGTGATCGGCATCAACAGTTCGAAGATTACCCAAACCGCCCAAGGGCCGGTGGAAGGATTGGGATTCGCGATCCCGATTAACGAAGCGAAACCCATCATTCAGCAACTGATCACCAATGGCAAGGTGATCCGCCCGGTCCTCGGTATTACTGCCGTATCCCTGCAAGAGTTGCCCCTTGAGAGTCGGCCTCAGGTCCCGGTGGATTATGGCGTGGTCGTCGGCCAGCCAACCGCTGGAGCAGCTGCGGCGGGCCTGCAAGAGGGAGATGTGATCGTGCAGGTCGACAACACCCCTGTGCACAACGTCTCTGATTTGCGCAAGGCACTGTTTGTGAAAAAGCCGGGAGATACCGTATCGGTGACCTTTTATCGCGGACAGCAAAAGCTTACGGTGAATGTGAAATTGTCCGCTGCCTCATAGAAAGCGGAGTGTGATCGTCTGCATCCTGGTACAGAGGCCGGCTCGTGCCGGCCTTCACCATTTTCAACCCGTCTTCTTTCCCGGGTCTCATTGATCCCGGGAGGTCAAATCGGCAATCTTGGTAGGTGATGGAGCGATGAACCGACGGTCCCATTCTGACGGACTCCGGGTTTCTCCGGGGCAGATGGAGGACCCGGGCTCCCGCCCTTGGGCAGCTTGTGGGGAATGCGTGGAATACGTCCTCGACGAATACCTGGAGAAAACCGGTTATGTGCCGAACCTCGAACCGATTTCCTTGACTCCGAACCCCAAGCCACTCTGTGTGCGGTGTGGGGATCCAGCCGATTATCTGCTTACGCCAGGGGGTGTCATCGATCCAGATCCACATCCTCGCCGTTGGTAAACTCAAAGAGCGATACTGGGCGGAAGCCGCTCAGGCTTACCTGAAGCGCCTTTCCTTTTATGCGGATGTCTATCTCGACGAAGTGCCCGACCAGCCCGTGCCCAAAACCCCCAGTCCAGGCGAACGCGATGGGGTGTTGGCCGCGGAGGGGGAGGCGCTTCTGGGGCGAATCAAGGACCGGGATTGGGTGACCGCGTTGACTTTGGACGGCCGGCGTTGGACGTCCGAACAATTTGCGGAACAATGGCAGGGCTGGATGAGCCGCGGGGCTGCTCGATATGTCTTTGTCGTCGGAGGGACTCTGGGCCTCCACTTCCGGGTCACCCGGCGGGCAGACGCCCTCTGGTCTTTATCTCCCCTCACCTTTCCCCACCAAATGGCCCGGGTGATCGTCCTGGAGCAGCTCTACAGGGCCTTCCAAATCCTTCGGGGTGGCACTTATCACCGATGATCAG